>JABDPU010000004.1 GCA_013042625.1 Flavobacteriaceae bacterium
TACGAACTTTTGATTGTTCCGGTTTTGGTTTTAGAGTCCATCGCATATACAAATATAGAAAATATTCTATATACTATGAATTAATGAAAATGAATCTCAGCTTTGATCTCTGCGAAATGCCTGAACATTTCCATTACGCCACAGTACTTTTCAATGGAGAGGTTTACGGCCTTTTCAATCTTTGAACGTTTCAGGTCTTCCCCATAGAAATGATATTCAATGGTCACCTTATCATAATACTTAGGATGCTCTTCGGTAAGATTTGCTGAGGTGTCTATTCTGAAATCGGAGACTTTGACTTTCATTTTTTTTAAAACAGATACGACATCCAATCCACTGCACCCGGCCAATGAGGCCAACATCAGGGCTTTTGGTGCATGACCTGCATTATGGCCTCCATGTTCAGGAGAAGTATCAATCAACAACGTTTTGTCATTCGGATTATCGGATTCAAAGAGCATATTGCCTTTCCAGTGGGTGATAACTTTATGTGTCATTATACTTTTTTTTCGTTTCTTGTCCTTTCAAAATTACCACTTAAAAACCTAAAAAAAGAAGTCTTATGCCATTAGTTACTCCCTTAACGCCGGATCACGATCAGGACACAAAAAAGCTTGCGGAATTCTTTAATGAAACCTTGGGTTTCTGCCCGAATTCAGTACTAACCATGCAGCGCCGGCCAGCCATCAGCAAGGCTTTTATAAACCTCAACAAAGCGGTAATGGCCAATGAAGGCAGGGTAACATCGGCATTAAAGAGAATGATCGCCTGGGTGAGTAGTAATGCAACCGGTTGCCGTTATTGCCAGGCCCATGCTATAAGAGCGGCTGAGCGATATGGTGCTACATTGGAGCAGCTGGATAACATATGGGAGTACCGAACTCATCCGGCCTTTAATGAGGCCGAACGTGCAGCACTTGATTTTTCACTGGCTGCTTCAATGGTACCCAACGCAGTAGATGAAACCATAATGAAAAGACTTCATGAGCATTGGAATGAAGGGGAAATCGTTGAGATGCTGGGCGTGATAGCTTTATTTGGATATCTCAACCGATGGAATGACAGTATGGGTACATCCATAGAAGACGGTGCTGTTGAAAGCGGTGATAAATATCTTGGCAAATATGGTTGGAATAAAGGTAAGCACCTTTAGTCATTCAGAATTTCAAAAACCTTTTGTCTTAAAACTGGCAGCACATCGGCTTCAAACCATAAGTTCTTGCTTAGCCAAAATCTATTCCGTGGAGATGGGTGAGGAATAGGAAAATATTCGGGAAGATATTTGCTATAGTTTTTAACCCTTTCGGTCAGATTTATTCCCTGCTCTTGCTTTAGATAATAGCTCTGGGAATAACTTCCGATAAGAATGGTTAGTTTGGCCTGTGGCATTTTACCAAGAATTTGGTCATGCCATTTCGGAGCACATTCTGGCCTGGGTGGAAGATCGCCTCCTCTTCCTTTTCCGGGATAACAAAACCCCATAGGAATCAATGCAAATTTATCGGGATCGTGAAATGTCAATTCATCAACATCCAGCCAATACCGCAATTGCTCACCGCTTGGATCGTCCCAGGGGATTCCTGATTGATGCACTTTCTTTCCGGGCGCTTGTCCGATAATAATAATTTTGGAATTGGCATTTGCAGCAACCACAGGCCTGGGGCCTAATTCCAGGTGTGGCATGCAATGATCACAGGATTTGATCTCTGAAAGCAATTTTTTCATGAGGTACTTCCGGCAATAACTATAACCAACTCCCCTTTAATTTTTTTTGCAGAAAAGCTTTCGTGGACTTCCTTAAGGTTTCCCCTGATATTTTCTTCAAACATCTTGGTCAGTTCTCTTGAAACGGAAACCTGTCGGTCTTCGCCAAAATACTCCATCATATCAGTTAAGGTTTTCAATAGTTTATGTGGTGACTCATAAAAAACCATGGTTCGTTCTTCCTCCTGAAGTTTCTTTAGTCGGGTTTGTCTGCCTTTCTTCACTGGAAGGAATCCTTCAAAAACAAATCGGTCACAGGGAATCCCGGAATTCACCAATGCCGGAACGAAAGCCGTGGCGCCCGGAAGGCATTCCACATCAATTTCGTTTTCAATACAAGACCTGACCAACAAAAAACCCGGGTCTGATATAGCAGGGGTCCCGGCATCTGAAATCAAGGCTATAGAATCACCCCCTATTAACCGATCAATGATAGATTGCAAAACCTTGTGTTCGTTATGCATATGATAAGACCTCAAAGGTGTTTCGATCTCGTAATGCTTGAGAAGTTTTCCTGAAGTGCGTGTGTCTTCAGCTAGAATTAAATCAACCTGATTTAATACTTCAATGGCTCGAAGGGTAATGTCTTTGAGATTGCCAATGGGTGTTGGAACCAGGTGCAGTATGCCCATTCCTACTGTGTTAAGTATTTAACTTTATCCGATTCTGATAAATGGAACATGAATTCAATCAAACCGTGCCTCAACCAGTTCCAGGAATCGCTCCTGGTATTCATCTTTGCCATCCCAGTCAGACTGTTGGGGTTTAATGGTGTTTTCGATTAAGAATATGGCCTCCTTGAGAGATCCGGTCGAGTTCAATTGCAATAGGGCGCGTTCATAATCCAACACACTTCCATTGAATAAATGCTTAATGAAAGCCAGCTTATCGTTCAAACCAATTTTCAGGATTTTCCCTTTAAGCGATTCGTTCAAGGATTTCTTATCTGCCTCTCCTGTTTGCACCACTGGTTCAAAAACAGGGATGTTTTTATAGGCTGAAGTAATATCTTCCAGGTCATTTTTATGATAGGTTGGCCTGGCAATTGCTTCTTCAAGAATCTCATCAACTTGTTGGGTTTCTTCAGGCATTTGGGCAACTATATCTTTAATGGTTTCCATGGCTGGTTCCATTATCCCATCATCTTCAGTTTCATCCAGGTCAATATAAACCCTGTCCTCTACTTCGATGGTATCGGTTACCGTATTATTAAAGGCATCGTCAAGCATTCCAAAGAATGAAGAATCGCTTCCAATAGTTGGCATATCCTCTTCAAAGTTTTCATGAGCGAACTTCAAAACAGTTAATTTCTCATAGAGTTGAGCCACTTCATTATGCAACTTATCAACATCTTCCTTGCCTCTTAATTTCAATATTCTGTGGGCTATACTGATCAACTCAGATTCCAGCTTCTTCTTCATAACTTCTTTTATTAATTACATTGAATGCTTTTGTTTTTTAATAAATTTACATCAACTTTATACAAACGCCGATCAGGTAGAATTTAGTGTTAAAATTACAAAATGTTTCTTGAAAATACCGTTAACCATAAAGAACAATTTGGGTGGATTGAGGTAATTTGCGGGTCGATGTTCTCTGGAAAAACTGAAGAACTGATCCGGCGTTTAAAGCGAGCTCAATTCGCAAAACAGAAGGTTGAGATCTTCAAACCAGCTATCGATTTGCGTTATGACAACGAAAAGGTGGTTTCTCATGATTCTAATGAAATCCGTTCTACACCTGTTCCGGCTGCTGCCAATATTCCCATTTTAGCTGCATCATGTGATGTTGTTGGAATTGACGAAGCCCAGTTCTTCGACGATGAAATCATAAGGGTTTGCAATGACCTGGCCAATAAAGGGATAAGAGTTATTGTTGCGGGACTCGATATGGATTTTAAGGGCAATCCCTTCGGCCCTATGCCTAGCCTGATGGCTACTGCCGAATACGTTACAAAGGTCCACGCGGTATGCACAAGAACAGGAAACCTTGCACAATACAGCTACAGAAAAGCTAAAAGCGATGATTTGGTATTATTGGGGGAAACCGAAGAATACGAACCCCTGAGCAGGGCAGCATTCTACAAAGCCATGATGCGAGATAAGGTCAGAAACATGAAGGTCAATGACCCTGTTGTGATCACTCCTAAATCGAAACAAGCTAATGCCTGAAGCACAGGAAACCATTCTGGAGATAAACCTCTCTGCTCTTACACATAATTATAATTACCTAAGATCCAGAATCCCGGAAAATTGCAGGTTCCTGGCTGTAGTCAAAGCGTTTGCATATGGGCATGATCAGGTAAAAATAGCGCAACATCTTGAGAATATTGGTGTAGATTATTTTGCGGTCGCATACACCAATGAAGGTATAAATTTGAGGGAAAATGGGATCACTAAACCTATTATGGTCCTGCATCCGCAACCCGTAAATTTTAATGCCCTTTCTGAATACAACCTCGAGCCGAGTTTATACAGTCAGTATGTCCTGTCTCAATTCATAAAGTCAGCGGAGAAAAACGGTCTCGAAAATTATCCCATTCATATCAAATTTAACACTGGTCTGAACAGGCTTGGTTTTTGGGAGAATGACCTGGATTGGATTATGTCGCAGATCGAACAGACGAGAAGCATTAAAATTAAGTCAATATTGTCGCATCTCGCGGCTAGCGAGGATTTAAACGAACGGGAGTTTTCAATGAACCAGATCAAATCCTTTACAAAAACAGCAAAGGCCTTTACTGAAAAATTAGGATATGCGCCAATGTTGCATATGTGCAACACTTCGGGTATTTTGAATTACCCAGAGGCTCATTTTGATATGGTAAGAAGCGGGATCGGCCTTTACGGTTTCGGAAATTCGGAAAAAGAGAGTAAGAACCTGATACCCATCGCTTCATTAAAGTCTGTTATTTCACAGATACATCGGATTGAGGACGGTGAAACCGTTGGATATAATCGTGCATTCAAGTCAGGTGGATTCATGAAAACCGCTACAATCCCCATCGGGCACGCCGATGGTATTGGAAGACAATACGGAAATGGCATAGGACGAGTCTATATTAAAGGGAAACCCGCACCTATTTTAGGTAATGTTTGTATGGATATGATTATGGTGGATGTGACATCGATAGATTGCAAAGAAGGAGATGAAGTGATCCTGTTTGACAAGGACCATTCGGCTGAAAACATGGCCTTAAAAGCTAGTACTATATCATACGAATTGATTACCGCTATTTCATCCAGGGTAAGACGCCTCTATCTTGAATAAATTAATATTTCTTTAACATTTAAGAATTTTCCCTATTTTTGAAGCATAATAACTAATAAAACATTAACTACTATGCTGAAAGAGTTTAGAGATTTTATTATGACGGGCAACGTAATTGATTTTGCTGTTGCTGTTATCCTTGCAGGTGCCGTTGGACTTGTTGTCAACGGATTTGTAAATGATATCGTTATGCCTGTTGTTGGGCACTTTGCCGGAGGAATGGACTTTGCAAGTTTAAAAGTCATTCTTTCCGAAGCTGTCACCGATGCTGAAGGTAATGTAACTACAGCTGAAAATGCTATTCGTTGGGGATCATGGGTAAACACCATCGTGAACTTATTAATTGTTGGATTTGTTATGTTCCTGATTGTTAAGGCATACAACAAGTCTAAGAAGCCCGCAGAAGAACCAGCTCCAGCTGGGCCATCTGAAGTTGACCTGTTAACAGAGATCAGGGATTCCTTAAAAAAGTAGTATAATTTAGCGTTACCGCTACACTACATAGTACTAATTAAAACCACTCTTAAAAGAGTGGTTTTTTTTGTTGATTTTATTATACATTTGGAGCTTAAATCAGATTAAATGAAACTCGCAGTAGTAGGTGCCACAGGCATGGTTGGACAGGTGATGCTAGAAGTGTTATCGGAGAGATCTTTTCCTTTTACTGAACTGTTACTGGTTGCCTCAGAGCGTTCCGTAGGAAAATCTATTAGCTTTGAAGGCCAGGCTTATAGAGTCATAGGGTTAGATCAGGCCGTTAATGAGAAACCCGACATAGCTTTATTCTCGGCAGGAGGAGGTACTTCAAAGGAATGGGCTCCAAAATTTGCTGACGCCGGAACCATTGTGATTGATAACTCATCGGCCTGGCGGATGGATCCCTCTAAACAACTTGTTGTACCAGAGATCAATGCTGATATTTTATCTGAAAATGATAAGATCATAGCGAATCCTAACTGCTCTACCATTCAGATGGTAATGGCTCTTGCTCCTCTTCATAAGGCTTATAAAATTAATCGTTTGGTTGTCTCAACTTATCAGTCGGTTACAGGCACGGGAGTGAAGGCCGTTAGGCAACTAAATGATGAAGCGCAAGGTGTTGAGACCGAAATGGTCTACCCTCACCGAATTCATATGAATGCCTTGCCTCATTGTGATGTCTTTGAGGAAAATGGATATACCAAAGAGGAAATGAAACTAGTCAGGGAAACTCAAAAAATTCTTAATGACAGATCGATTGCTATTACTGCAACCGCTGTGAGAATACCAACCTCAGGCGGTCATAGCGAATCAGTTAATATAGAATTTGAGCGGGAATTTGACATTCGTGATATCCGAAAAATATTGAGCGACACCGATGGGGTTGTTGTTCAGGATGATCCCGAAAACAATCTGTATCCTATGCCAATCGATGCCCATGGTAAAGACGAAGTTTTTGTTGGCAGAATACGCAGAGATGAATCCCGGCCTAATTCTTTAAATCTATGGATAGTTAGTGACAACCTGAGAAAAGGTGCCGCGACAAACGCTGTTCAAATTGCCGAATACTTGCTTTCCCGGGATTGGTATTAAATACCTTTAAACTGACGATTTATCGGTGTTTTGAACATAGAACTGGAAAATTAGGCATTACAACTAATTAATTAACAGCACGGTAGTTGAATAGTTATCTTAGAGGTCCAAATTTTTCTGTAAATGTTTTATCGGACTGCACGATTGTTATGGGCATTTATCCCTATAGTGCTGTTGTCTTGTTCTGAAGATGACAACTATATTCCGGTTGAAGAGCCCGATTTGATTTCTCCAGTTGTATTCGATATGGCTTCTGTGCCTTATCAAACCTTATCTGAATACAATTTTTTTGAGGGGCCAATGGCTGATCTTGAACCTGTATATGGGGTTCTGCCTTATGATCTGATCAATCCCTTATTTTCTGATTACGCCAAGAAAAAAAGATTCATCTGGATGCCTTCTGATTTGCAGGCCAGGTATACGACCGATCATTCCGTTTTCAATTTTCCCCTGGGTACCGTCTTGATCAAGAACTTCTATTATGACAATGTTTTACCCGAGGGCAGAACACGTATCTTAGAAACACGTGTTATGATCAATAAACCTGAAGGATGGGTTTTTGCTAATTATGTCTGGAATGATGATCAATCCGAAGCCGTATTTGACCTTAACGGTAGTTTTCTTCCCCTGGAATGGGAAGAGGATGGTATGGTCAAATCTGTAAATTACCGGATTCCTGCCGGCCCGGAATGTCATACCTGCCACAAAATTGGAGAGGTTCCGATTCCTGTTGGTCTAAAGCCGCAAAATCTGAATATGATATTGAACTATGATGACGGCAGCATGAATCAATTAGAAAAGTTTATCAATATGGGATATCTGGCTGACGAACTACCGGAATCCATTCGAACCATGGTCGCGTGGGATGATGAATCCGCCAGCTTAAAAGACCGTGCAAGGTCCTATCTTGACATCAATTGTGCTCACTGTCACCAGGATGAAGCGCATTGTGCCTACAGGCCTGTCCGTTTTAATTTTGATGAATCAGCAAACGATACCAAAATTGGCGTTTGCGTTGAACCGGATACCGATCTGGGAAATGGCCTTTCTCATATTATCAGTCCGTCCAATCATCAACGTTCTGTGATGTATTTCAGATTAAATACAAATGACGAAGCCGTGAGGATGCCGCTTTTAGGCCGGACCATTATTCATCAGGAAGGTGTTGACCTTATATATGATTTTATTAATTCTTTAGAAACGAATTGCCAATAGTTGACCAAATAAGAGTACCATCATGAAAAAATTTACTTTAGTTCTTTCTTTACTTTTCCTGGGTTCCATGAGTTGGGCTCAGAGCAGTTCAGATACTTGCATTGATGCTTCAACCGCAACTGCTATAACATCTGCGGGTTTATATTCTGTTGACATAATCGATGGCACAGATGTTCCTGACCCTTTATGCGCAGCCAATGGTATCGGTGCTGATAATGGGGAATGGTTCAGGTTTATACCTGCTGCAACGGATTATTACATCGTCTCAACCGATTCAGATATTCTTACGCAGAACAGTGGTAAGGATACCAGGGTCCATATTTATTCCGGTAGCTGTGGCAGCCTAAGCTGCGTTGCCGGTGATGATGACTCAGGAGGCGGATTTACATCTAAGGTAGGTTTCAATGCAAATGCCGGAGAAACTTATTATATAGCGTGGGATGACAGGTGGGACGATACCAATTTCGATTTTGAAATAAGTGTATCTGTACCGCCACCGTCACCGCCTGTCACGTTTACCAACCTTTCTGTTAACGCTACAGGTTCTGACAGAGGTGTGGTTGACATGAATAATGATCATTTGGATGATTTGGTTTCGGTAACATCTACAAATATCAATATCAATTATCAACTGGAAACAGGTGGTTTCGATAGTGTGAATATTACTACTTCAGAGGCCGATTTCACCCCCTCCTGGAGTCTGGCAGCGGGAGATATAGACGGTAATGGTTATAATGATTTACTCTATGGTGGTACCCAGGGGGTAACATTTATGTATGCCAATTCTGATGGAACCACATTCACGGAGGTTTCAGGAACAGAATATGTTTTTTCACAACGATCAAACTTTATAGATATCAATGATGATGGTAACCTGGACGCCTTTGTGTGCCATGATATAGCACCTAATGTTTACTACATAAATGATGGTTCAGGTAATCTTACCTTTTACCAGGGAGCCAGTCCAATAGTGCCAAAAGGCCTTGGTACTCATGCCAGTGGTGGAAATTATGGTACGGTATGGGTCGATTATGACAACGACCGGGACATGGATTTGTTTATCGCGAAATGTCGCGGTGGATCTGTAACCCATAAATGGAATGAGCTCTGGCAAAATGATGGAACCGGAACCTATACCAATGTGGCTGATGGCGCCGGATATTACGCATCTAACTTTCCGGGAGAGGGTCACAATAACAGTTCAAATCTTGGTGACCCGGTACAGACCTGGTCTTCTGCATGGGCCGATTTTGATAATGATGGTGATATGGATGTGTATGTTGGTGCAAGTTCTACGGCAGATGGAGGACATAAATTAATGCGAAATAACGGTGATGGCACCTTTTCAGATATTACAGCAGGATCTGGAGTTGTTGGTGCACCCTTCGGAATTGAAAATTCTCCAGCCGATTTTGATAATGATGGCTATGTTGATATTCTGACCAATGGTAGTGTTCTGTTTAATAACGGTGATGGCACCTTTTACCTGTTGAGTGATTCGATGCCGCCAAGTGGACCAATCGGTGATGTGAATAATGATGGATTCCTCGATGTATTTAACGGTAGTGTCAGGATAAATAATGCCGAAAGCGGAAATAACTGGCTTAAGGTAACCACGGTTGGAACAACCAGTAACAAAAATGGTATAGGGGCACGTGTTGAGATTAACACCCCTGGTTTAGGAACTCAAATACGCGATGTTAGAAGTGGAGAAGGGTTCCGTTATATGAGTACAATGAACACGCATTTTGGAATCGGGACTGATACCTCAATTACCAGTGTTACCATTTACTGGCCATCAGGTACAGTTGATGTTATAACTAATCCGGCTATCAATTCTTCGCTGAATGTTGTTGAGGGGGAAACCCTAAGCCTTGAACAATCTATCGTTGACGACCTGATTTTATATCCGAATCCAACAAAAGATATACTTAATCTTAATGCAACTTATGGATTTGAAGATGCTGTTTACACTGTGTTTGATATGAATGGCAGACGCGTTATGAATAACCGATTTAGCTCGAATGTCATTGATGTGACAAGTTTGAGTGCTGGTAATTATATCTTGAGAATTATGCACGATGGTGTCATGGCTTCGCAGAAATTTATTAAAAAATAATACACCGATTAGTGCTGGGAAAAAGCTTCATCAAGAGGCTTTTTCCTATTTTTATATAACAATAACACAACTAACGAAAACAGTTTTATGAAAAGATTTATCTTGCCCGCAATTGCATTGGCGTTCTTAATGAGCTGCAAAACAGAAAAGGACCAAAATAGAGATATTTCATTGACCTATCCGGAGACCAAAAAAGTAGATACCGTAGACACTTATTTCGGTGTTGAGATTCAAGACCCGTACAGATGGCTTGAAGACGACCGAAGCGCAGAAACCGAAGAATGGGTTAAAAGCCAGAACCAGGTAACATTCGGTTATCTGGACAAAATTGCCTATCGTAAAGAACTTAAAGACAGATTGGAGGCCATCTGGAATTATGAAAAAATCGGCTCTCCGTTTACCGAGGGTGATTTTACTTATTATTATAAAAATGATGGGCTTCAAAACCAATATGTAGTTTACCGGAAGAAATCCGGTGAAGATCAGGAAGAGGTTTTTCTTGATCCAAATACCTTTAGTGAAGATGGTACCATTTCCTTAAGCGGATTGAGCTTTTCAAGAAACGGGAGCCTTGCGGCATACTCTATTTCAGAAGGAGGAAGTGACTGGAGGAAGATTATTGTCATGAATGCTGAAACAAGGGAAATTATCGAAGACACCTTAATGGATATTAAATTCTCAGGTATTTCATGGTATAAAAATGAAGGTTTCTATTATTCCAGCTATGATAAACCAAAGGGCAGTGAGCTATCTGCTAAAACAGATCAACATAAACTATATTATCATAAAGTAGGAACTTCCCAGGCAGATGATCAACTAATCTATGGTGGCACTGAAGCAGAAAAGCACCGCTATATCAGTGGCAGCGTGACTGAGGACGACCGATACCTTCTCATTTATCCAAGAGTCTCAACCTCCGGGAACAAACTTTATCTTAAAGACCTTGAAAACTCTGGTGCACCTTTGGCTACCATTCTTGACCATACCGATAGCGATACCTATCTAATCGATAATGTAGGAAGTAAACTATACCTGGTAACTAATCTTGAAGCGCCTAATCAAAAGATCATTACCACTGAGGTTTCAAATCCAAAACCGGAAAACTGGACCGAGTTTTTAGCAGAAACCGAGCATGTCCTAAGTCCATCAACTGGCGGAGGATATTTCTTTGCTGAATATATGATAGATGCCATTTCAAAGGTACTTCAATATGATTACGACGGAAATCTGGTAAGGGAGGTTGAACTTCCCGGACTGGGTAATGCCGGTGGATTCGGCGGTAAAAAAGAAAATAAGATCGATTATTTTTCTTTTACAAACTACAATACACCATCAAGAATTTACAAATACGATGTTGAAACAGGAAAATCTGAACTGTACTGGACTCCGGAAATTGAATTCAACAGCGACGACTATGAGAGTAAACAGGTATTCTATACCTCAAAAGATGGCACAAAAGTACCAATGATGATCACGCATAAAAAGGGGCTAGAATTAAATGGAAAGAACCCGACCATTCTTTATGGCTATGGCGGTTTTAACATTAGCCTTTATCCTTCCTTTAGCATAACTAATGCCGTATGGATGGAGCAAGGAGGAATTTATGCTGTCCCGAATCTGCGCGGTGGTGGTGAATATGGTAAAGAGTGGCACATCGCAGGTACACAAATGAATAAGCAAAATGTTTTTGATGATTTCATTGCTGCTGCAGAATATTTGATTGAAAGCAATTATACTTCAACCGATTATCTCGCTATCAGGGGTGGTTCAAATGGCGGACTCCTGGTTGGTGCAACTATGACCCAGCGCCCTGATCTGATGAAAGTCGCACTTCCCGCGGTAGGTGTTCTTGATATGCTTCGTTATCATACGTTTACAGCCGGAGCAGGTTGGGCTTATGATTACGGAACTTCTGAACAAAGTGAGGAGATGTTCGAATATTTGAAAGGGTACTCGCCTGTTCACAACATTAAAGAAAATATTGAATATCCCGCAACACTGGTTACCACTGCCGATCATGATGACAGGGTGGTTCCGGCTCATAGCTTTAAATTCGCCTCAGAGTTACAAAGTAAACAAACCGGGAATAATCCAACCTTAATCCGGATTGAGACCGATGCCGGGCATGGAGCAGGAACACCGGTGAGTAAAACCATTGAGCAATATGCCGATATTTTTGCCTTCACGCTCTATAATATGGGATTTGACGTTTTACCGAGTAAGACCAAAGAAAAGCTAAAAGGCTAACGCCCTTGAACCCTGCCTCACTACATACCCTGCTGAATGAACATAATATCAAAGTCCTTCTAACGGATTTTTTTGATACCATTGTCCATCGTATCGTTCATCCAAACTATACACAACGTTTATGGGCAAAAATCCTCATCAGGGAATTTGGCTTAAAAGGTTCAATCGATTCTCTTTATTTTACCAGGAGGGAAAGCAGTCTTCATCTTAAAAAGAGATTAGGGTTGCATGAGGTTGAAATTCCATACGAGGCTCTTAAACTGGAGGTGTTCAATCGACTGGTCAATAACCTGATCATAGAACCCGATCAGAAGGACCAGTTCCTGAAGTTTTTTGAACTGGCCGATTTGAAATCGGAGCAAGCTGTTCAATTCCTGAATACAGAGGTAGTACAACTGCTTCAAGAAGCCAAATCAGAAGGTTTAAAAATATATATTGTTTCTGATTTCTATGGACCAAAACCTTTATTCAAAAAGCTATTAAAACATCATGGCATACAGGATTTATTTGATGGTGTTTACAGCTCATCATCTTCACAAGCCAGCAAATTCCAGGGTACTATTTATGATCAGATTCTGAATGACCTCAACATATCTCCGGGTCAAATAGTTATGATTGGAGATAATAAAAGATGTGATTTTCAAAAGGCTAAAGACAAAGGCCTTCATGCGTCCCTGTTGCCTCATCAGAAATTCTTATTGAAGAATAAGCTTAAGTCTGTGGGTAATGATAAACGTGATTATGACAAAGTCATTGACAAAACCTATAAGGCTTGCCGCGGAAAAGAAGCTCCACCATATAGCGAGTACATAATTTTATTCCAGGTGTTTATTGAGCGATTATATATTATCTCACGCCGATTTAATATTAAGAATCTCTTCTTCGCTTCGCGGGAAGGACTATATCTGAAAAAACTATTTGACCTGTATCAGGAGCAATCTTTTTTAGCACCTGATGATCGTATCGGAACCCATTATCTGAGAATGTCGAGACAGGCTGCCTTTCAGATTACATATGAGCCCCTTCATAAAGAGGAGTTCAGCTATATGAGAAAGCGTTTTAGGGCATTGAGCATTGAAAAATTTATTCAGAATTTTGCATTTGATAAAGAGATTGAGGCGAATATTCTGTTTGAATTAAAAGCAACAAAACCCAAAGAAGCGGTAGATGGATTTTTTGATTCTGATGACTTTAGCCAATTGATGAATCTTCCTCTATTTCAACAGGCCTATGAGCAAAACCGCAAAAATCAGAAAAAGGCGTTTCTAGCCTACCTAAGCTCTTTTGATGTTGATGTGGACTCGGAAGGAATCAACATTGTTGATGTAGGATGGGGCGGAACCATGCAGGAAGCCATTTTTAAAGTCTTCGAGGAGAAAATTCCTGTAACAGGATATTACCTCGGGCTCAGAGAAAATTACAACATTCAGGAAATGACCAAACGATATGGATTATTGTTTTCTATCCATCCTTATGAGGTGTATTCCGACCATATCCTGACTGCCAATACGCAACTCTATGAGCAATTGCTGTCAGCAAATCATGGCAGTATATTGGGGTATGATGAAACCGTTGAAAACTTTACTCTAGAAAATTATAAACAAGAAGAAAAAGAGTTATTTGAAAATCATCTGATGGCACATCAGGAATTCATGTTAAACAGATTTAAGATTCTGCTTAAAGATCTTGATCTTATTTGCTATGACTATAGTATCGTCCAGAACAAAATTACTGATCTTGCCTTACGCACTGGATTATTCCAAAATAAAAAGAAGTTAAATTTCATTTCCATTCTTAACAGGGGGTTCATTCAAAATGTCGGAGCCAATAAGGTGGGGATGGTATACAACCCGGCTAAAGCAGGCGATCTAAAGACACTAATCAAAGAATTTCTAATTCAACCCGAGGCAAAATTCCGTTATATCGCCAAACTCAAATCCCTGTTATATGGCAAGAAAAGGATCTATGCGTATTTGCTTCCCATGAGATTGGTTTACTGGTATTTCCTTTTTAACCGTTTTGTAAGAGAGAAGATACTTAAGCGACGGTTTTTCCTTAAATACAATTACTTCAGGTAGTTTTAAATCACATTTAATTCGAGAATGTCTTCAATATAGTGATCGGGATAGTTTTCCGACATTCCGGAAAATTTATATGCGTTATTATGAATATTTCGGCCTTTGTCGAGTAAACATATGGTTTGCCAGCCCAGTTGATTCGGAATGATAAAATCTTTAGCTAGATTATCTCCGATATAGCAATAATCATGTTCAGGAAATTCCTGAAGAATGAGATTAAAATTATGCGGATGAGGTTTATCGTAGCCCGTTTCTTCTGAAACCAAAATGAGATCAATCCGATCTTCTAGTCCCAGGGACTTAATTTTATTACGCTGGCCGACAGAGCGCCCATCAGTGATAATTGCAATCTTTCCTTCCCGGACAGCGATAGCTTCCAACAAAGGTTTAACACCTGCAAAAGGTTTGATTTCCGGAAGATGGTTCCTATAAAGTTCTAACTGATCGTTTATGCTTAATCCATAATGCTTTTCAACGTATTCGAACGCATTGCTCCCGGCCCTGTATAAAGAGAACATTCTAGCCAGTAGTGGCTGCCATTGCTTTTCCAATGAACGTGCAATAGATTTATATCCAGACCTGAGATAATCGATCTCATTGTAGAGGGTGTCATCAAGGTCGAAGCAGATGACCTTTTTATCATTAACCTTTATATCCACGTGACAAGATCTCGTTATCATATCGCAGTAAGAGCAAATCCTCCTCCCAGCAATCAAATCGATCCTCTATGGTATCATGTTTTAGATATTCCTGAATGATCCAGGCAGGGTAGTTGGCTCCGGCCAGGTAAGACAACGGATAACCACCACCGAAACGGGGATTGATCTCAATACCGATGACATCATCGCCATCTTTTTCTTTAAATAGTTGCAGGGTAATGCATCCTCTGGCACCATCAACATGCCCGAGATGGTCCTTAATAAAGTCTATGAGAATATTTCTTTTGGTTACGGCCTTGCTAACTTCGCCTTCTCTAACTTCTATTCGCTTTCTTGGTACCACGCACCTTAAGATACCTTGCTTGTCATAATAGAGGTCTGAAGTGAATTCATCGTATTCCTTTTTGTCATAATACTCAAGGAACATAAGGTTTGAATCCAGCACTTGTTCTTCTAAGAGCTGGTCTGCAGACAAAATAGCCCGGGTATTCGAGCTACCACTACCTTCAAGAGGTTTTATAAACAAAGGGATTTCATAATCCTGTTTGGAGTACTCCCTTGCTACTTTAATCTCCCTGGATTCAAAGAAGGCATGTACAGATCTCTTATTTCTGCAAGTTCTGACAAATTCCAGAGAGGAAATAATAATTTGAATCCCGTGTGATCGAAATTCATCGGCCTTGCCAGCCAGGATTATCAGCTCGGTGTCAATAGTTGGAATAACCAGTTTGACCTGATATTTTATACAGAGTTCCAGTAAACGATCAGCATATGTTGGATCTGATAATTTTGGGACTCTAAAACTTTTATGTGCTACATGACAAGCCGGTGCTAAATCTGGATTATAATCAACAGCAAAAACCTCGCCTCCGGGAAAACGGGACCTTAATTCTTTCTGAAAAGCCTTTAGGAGTGAAACGCGCCTTCCTGCAGATGTGATTAAAATATTGACTTGCATTAATTATTATGGCCCGTTGCCAATTTTTGCGATTAAGGAAGTTAAAAATAGATGATTTTTAAATTAAGTGTCTCAGTATTAGACGTAATACCATTAAAATCGATCAGCCCTGGTTTTACTTGCAGAATAGCTGTAAAATCATCGTTTTGGCGCACAACCTAATGAAGCATTGATCGTTTATTATAAACCACTCCACGCTCTTTCAGGTAGGACAATATAAAGTCGAAACAGTCTTTATGTTTTCCGATAAGTTCAGGAGGAAAAACCCCATTCCCATCAAATCGCTTTTCCAATATCAAATTTACAGCTGCTGTTGCGGTATAACCGGTTGTCCTCGACATAGATGAAATATTGGTTTCCCGGCAATGTTCATCGTATAGGTCATAAATAACTTCTTGTTCCTTACCTTCAGCATTCGTGCCTTTTAAGGTGACCCGCATCACCGTAAATTCTTCATCTCCCGGATTGAGTTTCCATTCTTTAAATAAGATTCTGCTACTCATTTCAAGGGGGCTAACAGTTTGACCATTAATAACGATTGGTTCTTCACTAAAAAATCCACTTTCTTTGAGAGCTTTTATATATTCTACATGGCCAGGATATCGCAGAGTCTTTTCTTTCAAATTGGGAATATGCGACATGGTGAAAATTATCGATCTGAGGCCATCCGTATTAAATGACTCAAGAGTGCCCACCTTATCAAATTCAACATATTCGCAGTCGGTGAGGGCTTCTCTCGTAATGATCTGGCTATGTTCGACATATCTTGCGGGCCTGGTATATTCCTCAATGACATCAACAGGAGAAAAAGGTGCCTTGTAGCAAAATGGCCATTTTTTCTCTTTAGGCAGCCCTCCAACCAGGCATTCGAAATGGCTGAGCTTCATCAGTTCATTATATCGGCCAAGGATTATGTTATCCATTCCCGGAGCAACACCACAATCGACAATTGCTGTTACCTGATTCCTGATTGCCAACTCATTTAAGTCCAGTGCGTTTTCTGGAAAAAATGAAATATCTACCACATTTTTACCTGATTCTATAATGATCTTCAGTGTTTGAAATCCCAGGAATCCCGGCACTGCTGATAGCACCAGGTCAAAGGGAGCAATCGTTTGTCCCAACATATTTTCATCGGTTACGTCTAATTGTTTCAGCTCAAGATTAGGATGGATATTGAGAAATTCATTTAAACGATCTGCGTTATAATCGCAGAGGCAAACCTTATGTGTTTTAGCGAGATCCAGTGCCATGGCACTACCAACCATACCTGCACCCAGTACAATAACTTGTTTCATCGAAAATGTTTTTATTTAAGTAAACGATTTGATTTCGGGATCGGAGTTTATAATCCCGGTATCCTTATCCAGGGCATTTCAGAAGATCCGTAATTCAAATAGGCCATGGTTTGAAAGATTTAGGTGAATTTACAAAAAAACTCCGACCATGGTCGGAGTTAATTCTTATTCTTCTGAAGGAGGCATCATTTCGAAATCCTCCATGAACTTAGTGGTATAATTTCCAGCTATATAATCCGGGTGATCCATCAACTGACGATGAAACGGAATGGTCGTTTTAATACCTTCAATTACAAATTCTTCGAGTGCCCTTCTCATTTTACTGATTGCTTCTTCCCTGGTTTGGGCCGTTGTGATCAGTTTTGCGATCATCGAATCATAATTCGGGGGAATGACATAGCCGGCATAAACATGAGTGTCTAATCTTACGCCATGGCCTCCAGGTGCATGAAGGGTTGTAATTCGTCCCGGTGATGGCCTAAAATCATTATAGGGATCTTCGGCATTGATTCGACATTCGATGGCATGCAGATTTGGTGTGTAATTCTTTCCTGAAATCGGTACTCCTGCAGCAACCAGGATCTGTTCCCTGATCAAGTCGAAATCAATGACCTGTTCGGTTATCGGGTGTTCTACCTGGATTCGAGTATTCATCTCCATAAAATAGAAATTCCGGTTCTTATCAACGAGGAACTCAACCGTTCCGGCGCCCTCATATTTGATATATTCGGCCGCTTTTACGGCGGCTTCACCCATTTTCTTCCTAAGTGCATTGGTCATAAATGGCGAAGGCACTTCTTCCGTAAGTTTTTGATGGCGTCTTTGAACTGAACAATCCCTTTCAGAAAGGTGACAGGCCCGGCCACTGGAATCACCAACAACCTGGATTTCAATATGCCTGGGTTCTTCAATGAGCTTTTCCATATACATGTCATCATTCCCAAAGGCGGCCTTTGACTCCAACCTGGCAGAATCCCATGCATCTTTTAGATTTTCCGCTTTCCAAACACCTCGCATACCTTTTCCTCCACCACCGGCAGTGGCTTTAAGCATCACGGGATAACCGACTTCAACTGCCAGCTTTTGACATGCGTCAAAGTCCTCAATTATACCATCGCTACCAGGAACACATGGCACGCCAGCGGCTTTCATAGTGGCTTTAGCAGAGGCCTTATCTCCCATTCGGTCGATCATCTCAGGAGATGCACCAATAAATTTTATTCCATGCTCTTCACAAATTTTTGAGAACTTGGCATTTTCGGAAAGAAAACCATATCCAGGATGAATGGCATCGGCATTAGTAATTTCAGCCGCCGCGATAACACTTGACATTTTTAAATATGACTCAGTACTGGGCGGAGGTCCAATACATACCGCTTCGTCAGCAAATTTTACATGGAGGCTCTCAGCGTCGGCAGTAGAATAAATGGCTACCGTTTTAATTCCCATTTCCTTACAGGTTCTGATAACCCGAAGCGCAATCTCGCCCCTATTCGCAATAAGTATTTTTTTAAACATCTTTGTACGTTTAGAACATTCTGAGTTTAACCCTTTACCTGCTTAAGCGCAATATATCCTAATTGGCTTTTCAGTAGGCGAAACACAAATGATTAAGACGGATCGACCAGGAATAATGGCTGATCAAATTCAACTGGAGTGCTGTCATCAACAAGCACTTTTATTATTTTACCTGAAACCTCAGATTCGATCTCGTTAAAAAGCTTCATCGCTTCAATAACACAAAGGACATCACCTTCGCTTACCATATCACCAACTTCGATGAACGGTGGTTTATCTGGTGAAGGTTTCCTGTAAAATGTGCCTATAATAGGCGATTTGATGGTAACATACTTCGAGTCGTCGGCAGCTATTTCCTTGCCTGAAGCTGCTGCTGACGGTTCGGCTGCCGCAGGAGCGGCAGCAGGTGCAGCTGCAATTGCTTGTGACATTGGAGCAGCTACAGGAACTTGCTGTACTATGGTCGTGTCTGAATCCGATCCGGTTTTAATGGTGATTTTTATATCTCCCATTTCGAGCTTAACCTCGCTTGCCCCGGATTTGGCAACAAACTTAATGAGGTTTTGAATCTCTTTTAATTCCATATCAGTTCTATTTAGTTAGTTCTAATTAAAGGGTGTATGCCCATTTATAATATATAGCACCCCAGGTGAATCCACCACCGAAGGCAGTAAAGATCAAATTATCTCCTTGCTTTAATTGCTTTTCATAATCTGAAAGCAATAAAGGCAGGGTGGCTGAAGTGGTATTGCCATATCGATGAATATTCATCATTACTTTTTCGCGTTCGAGTTCAATTCTATCGGCTGTGGCATCAATAATTCTTTTATTGGCCTGGTGCGCCACTAACCAAGATACATCATCTTTGGTCATATTATTTCGTTCCAGAATTTTAACGGTTACGTCGGCCATATTAAATACCGCATTCTTAAATACCGTTCGGCCATCCTGAAATACAAAATGCTCGCCATTATTCACTGCATCTGTGGTAATGGGATAGGAAGACCCTCCATATTTGGCATGAAGAAATTCTCTTCCCGAACCATCACTTCTTAAATATTCGTCCTGAAGACCAAACCCCTCTGTATTGGGCTCAAACAAAACAGCTCCTCCTCCATCACCGAAAATAATACAGGTTGCTCTATCCTCATAATTAATCATTGACGAATTTTTATCCGCACCGATCAACAAGACCTTTTTGTAGCGGCCAGATTCAATATAGCTGGCTGCAACCGACATTCCGAACAGAAAACTCGAACATGCAGCCTCAAGATCAAATGCAAAAGCATTCTTTGCCCCTATTTCTGTTGCTGCATATGCAGCAGTTCCTGCCGCTTTCATATCGGGTGTGGCTGTTGCAATAATTACCATGTCAACAGACAAAGGGTCTAATCCTGTTTTATTTATGAGGTCTTTAGCAGCTTCTATAGCAAGGAATGAAGTCCCCTTGCCGGCTTCTTTTAAAATGCGCCTTTCCTTTATACCTGTTCTGGTGGTGATCCATTCGTCATTTGTGTCGACCATGGTCTCCAGAATCTGATTGGTTAGCACATATTCTGGCACATAAGCGCCAACAGCTGTAATGGCTGCTGTAATTTTACTCATGAATCCTTATTTTTGAACAAAAACGATCAAAATTTGGTGTAAAAGCAATCAAATTTGACCAAAATTGAATGTTTTTGATCAAATTTGAAGCAAATTACTCGGTTTTTATCTCTAAAAAAAATTAATCATAAAAAAAACGCCCAACATGGAGCGTTTTATTCTATGCGTGCATAATTATTATGCTTCTATTTCGTCTTCGGTGGCATCAATTACAACCTGTCCTCTGTAGTACAGTTTGCCTTCATGCCAATGGGCCCTGTGATATAGATGGGCTTCTCCTGTAGTAGGACATTTCGCGATCTGAGGCATAGCAGCCTTAACATGAGTACGTCTTTTGTCACGTCTTGTTTTTGATATTTTTCGCTTTGGATGCGCCATGATATTAACTATTTATCTGTTAACAATTTTTTTAATGTATCCCAACGAGGATCTATTTCCTCTTTATTCTTTGATAAGCCTTCCGGGCTTAGTTCTTCTAGCTTGTCGAGTAATTCCGATTTTAAGGTTCCATCCTTTACTCCGGGATGAACTCGCTTTCCTGGAACAGACAAAACAACTAACTCATAAATATACTGAGCAACATTGATTTCGTATGATCCATGTGGTAAGATGAGTATTTCCTCGTCATCATCATTGTATTCCGAACCGAATTTAACAACGATGAACAATTTGTTATCAATGGGCTGGTCAAAAGGTTCATTGGTAAGGTCACAATTAACATTAACCGAACCATTAATCTCGAAATTCAACTCTAATAACGCTGATTTTTTTTCAAGATCCAGCTCTACCTCGACATCGGCATCATTGAACTCATCAAAATCATAATACTCAAAGAACGATTTTTCAATCTTGTATTCAAAACGATGATGGCCTTGTTTTAATCCAACGAATTGAATGTCATACGCTTTCAAATCCTTCATAACGACCGTCGTTTCGAGCGTGCAAATATAAAAAAATATATTAACCTTTATGGGCTAAACCGCCTTTTTTTAAGCAGTTAATGAGCCCTCTTTTTCAGGGGGTTTTTTGTGAGTTCTTTGTAAAGGGTCCTATTTCTGAAAATTTGAATTGCAGTAAAAATAGCTTCCTTAAACGAATTGCTGTTGGCCTCACCTTTTCCGGCAATTTCAAAGGCCGTACCATGATCGGGAGATGTTCTGATCTTTTCCAGCCCTGCCGTGAAATTTACCCCTTTTCCAAAAGAAAGAGTTTTGAACGGAATCAATCCCTGGTCATGATAACATGCAAGGACGGCATCAAACTTCTTGTAAGCGTTCGTACCAAAAAAACTGTCAGCCGAATAAGGTCCGAATACCAGTTTACCATCATCCCTAATCTCCTTCAGGGTCGGTCTTAAAACCTCATCATCTTCTTTCCCGATCACTCCATTATCTCCTGTGTGAGGATTGATTCCCAGGACAGCAATCTTGGGTTTCCTGATTCCAAAATCCTGTTTCAGAGAGTTATGAATGCATTCAACCTTTGACCTGACTAATTCCGGAGTGATATGATCTGCAATATCCTTGACAGGGATATGGTCTGTTAGCAGTCCAACACGAAGTTCATCAGTAACCATAAACATCAGGCTCTCACCTTCGAGTTCCTGATTGAGATAATCGGTATGGCCGGGGAATTTAAAATCATCAGATTGAACATTGTGCTTATGTATGGGAGCCGTTACCAAAATATCTATTTGACCTTCTTTTAGGGCTTTGGTTGCCGACTTGAGAGAGCGAATTGCATATTTGCCAATTTCGGGATCCTCCTCGCCAAATTCGATGTTCACTTGTTCTTTCCAAACATTAAATACATTCAGCTTTCCATGAGCCACGGCCTTTAAGTTTGAAATTGATTGGAACCTCAGCTCACTTTGAAAATGATTTTTCAGAAATGAGAAATATTTAGCTGAAGCAAAAATAACCGGAGTGCATAGCTCCAGAAAGCGATTATCACTAAAGGTTTTAACGATCAGTTCTCCTCCAATCCCATTGAGATCACCAACAGAAATGCCAACTATAATTTTCTCCTCCTTATGCATTTGTAACCGCTTTAGTTCGTAATTTTGCAGTGCAAATTTAACCATTAATAATCACAAGTTCATGTTTACAGGAATTATTGAATCCATGGGGGAAATCACAAGGCTGGAACAAGAAGGAAATAATGTTCACTTTGGAATTAATTGCGGATTTTCTGAGGAATTAAAAGTAGATCAAAGTGTCGCTCATAATGGCGTATGTCTTACAGTGGTAGCAAAGAATGAACATGATTATACAGTCACTGCTATTGACGAAACATTGAAGCGTTCAAATCTGGCGGAGTTGGTTCTTGGCGATAAGATTAACCTCGAGCGCGGTATGAGAATTGGTGACCGTCTTGATGGCCATATTGTCCAGGGGCACGTAGATCAAACAGCAAAATGTACGGCGGTTGAGGAGATGAATGGAAGTTGGATTTACAGGTTTGTTTACAATCCTGAAGTTGGTAATGTCACCATTCCTAAAGGATCCATCACCGTTAACGGAGTGAGTTTAACTGTAGTGGACTCAGATCATGGTGAATTCAGTGTAGCCATAATCCCCTACACTTTCGATAACACCAATTTTCATTCAATTAAAGTTGGTACTAAAGTAAATCTTGAATTCGATGTAATTGGAAAGTATGTCGCTCGTTTAAATGAAGCGCACAAATAATCAGGAACGATTTTTTCTTAGCTCTACAGTTTTATAAATCCCGTAAATCAATCCTAAGATTAATAACAATACGGCCGGTCCGTCAATGGGTAGTCCCGGAGGCGGAGGAGGCATCGGTGGTGGCGGGTTTCCCTGGGCTAATGACAGGAAACTCGTCAATGAAAATAAGATTGAGGCTAAGGTCATGTTCGTATTTATTCTCATTTCAGGCAGTAAAAGTATGAAAAAAAGCAGGTTATCAAAATAATAACACGATAAATTTATCTTTGAAATGCATATTTCATCGATAAAATACATGCTATCAACGACATTCACAGGGCCTTTATTGTACCAGTAAGGGCAATTTTTTCTGGTTTTTACAATATAATAAATTAAGGACGTCAAATCAATATAAAACCGTCAAATGCCTGATTTACCGTCCCAAAAGGGTTTATCCTATCGTTATATTTTTCCTGAGAAAACAATTTCTCTTATTTTTAACGAGCTTTGAGCACTAAATAAAATTGTGAGTAAAATCAAATCTGTAATTTGCTTTAATATCTCACACAAAGACTTTTTTAATGAAAAATAAAACGGTACTCTGGTCAATAGCAGTTGCAGTTGCTGGTTTTTTATTTGGCTTCGACACCGTTGTCATTTCTGGCGCCAATGAACCTATTAAAGAACTATGGCAAACCTCTCCCTGGTTCCATGGAACATTTATTATGTCAATGGCCTTATGGGGTACCGTAATTGGTGCCTTAACAGGAGGTATTCCTGCAAATCGATTTGGCAGGAAGCGAACTTTGTTCTGGATAGGGCTGTTGTTTCTTGTCTCTGCCTTGGGCTCTGCCCTGGCTCCAGATAAATTCTCTTTTTCATTCTTTAGGTTTATTGGAGGGCTTGGGGTTGGTGCTTCTTCAGTTGTTGCTCCTATGTATATCAGTGAGATTTCGAGTTCGCAAAATAGGGGGAAACTAGTTGCCTTGTATCAGTTTAATATTGTCTTCGGAATATTCGTCGCATATTTTTCCAATCTTTGGCTTCAGGGATTTGACGGGGCCAATGATTGGCGCTGGATGCTTGGCGTTGAAGCTATTCCGGCATTTATCTATTCGGTTTTGATCATAGCTGTACCGAGTTCTCCCCGGTGGCTCATCATTAAAAAAGGGAATGATGAGGAAGCCCTGGGTGTTTTAAACAAAATCTATACTGCTGAAAATGCCCAAAGGCATCTTGACGAGATAAAGGACGAAGAGCAATCACTTGTTAAAACCTCTACCAATATTTTTACCAAAGCCTTTCGATTTCCGCTGACATTGGCATTTCTTGTTGCCTTCTTCAATCAGTTGTCCGGAATAAACTTCCTGCTTTATTATGCTCCGGAAATCTTTGGAAGAGCCGGAATAGAAGACCCCTTTCTGGCCTCGGTTTATGTAGGGCTAGCCAACCTTATATTTACCATGATCGGTATGAGTATGATTGACAGGTTTGGTCGAAGACAACTGTTAATCATAGGTTCTATCGGATATATAATTAGCTTGTCGATTGTATCCTGGGCTTTTAAAACCGATGCCAGCGCCACCATTTTACTCAGCTTTATTATAGTGTTTGTTGCCTCTCATGCCATCGGGCAGGGAGCGATCATTTGGGTCTTTATCTCAGAGATCTTTCCAAACCGCGTCAGGGCCATGGGCAACTCCTGGGGTTGCGGCACACATTGGGTTTTCGCGGCCTTAATTACCTTACTTACACCGGTATTTCTCGATGAACAGGCCGGCCTGCTAAAAGATGATCCCTGGATAATCTTTGCGTTTTTTGCCGGAATGATGATTTTGCAATTACTCTTTGCGCTGTTCATGATGCCAGAAACCAAAGGCGTATCACTTGAAGAGCTCAGCAAAAAGCTTGTCAGGCATGAAAAAAACGACTAGACCTTTTCTAAGATTTGTTGTTCTTATAATTTATCTGAATATGGAAATCAATCAATTAAAATAGCCAAATTTAAATTCTTGTCGTTCGTACTGACTTGTCTCTAGAGCATTGGCCGCGTAGAATTCCTCGGGATAACTTTTGTAGGGATTTTTATAATCTCTTTGGGAGAATTAACATCTTTCTTTTTTTCCTGAATTTCCCTGTACAATAACTTGAAGGCTTTAACGCCCATTTCATAGCCTGGCTGATCGACAGTTGATAGTGGGGGTGAGGTAATTTTTGTTAAAAACCAATTGCTGAATCCAATTATTGAAATGTCATCAGGTACTTTCATCCCCAGTTCGGTCAATCTAACCATTGCTCCGGTTGCAAGCAGATCGGTGAATGCAAATATTCCATCAATGTCTTCATCCGATTTAAAAATACCCTCGGCTATTCCATAGCCATCATCGTAGGTCAGATCCTTAGTTTCAAAAACCAGGCTTTCATTATACTCTATATTATTATCCTTTAAAGCGGATTTATAACCTAAAAACCGATCTATTGTCGTTTGGGGTTTCAAAGGCCCCCTAATATGAGCCACCCGTTTACAGCCAGTGTCAATGAGAAATTTAGTTGCGTCATAAGCGGCCTTCCTGTCGTCAATTATAACTTTAGAGCAATCCAGTAATTTCGAGATTTTATCATAAAGCACTACGGGAACTCCTTTCTTTATAATATCGGCTACATGGTCATAGTTTATGGTTTTGTCTGACAAAGAGATTAATATCCCATCAACGTTCTTGTCGAGTAAAAGCTGAAGTTGTTTTTTTTCGGTCTCATATGATTCTCCAGATTGTAAGGTAATCACCAAATACCCTTGTTCTTCTGCCGCATCAATAACACCTTTAATTATATTGGCAAAAAAATGATGAACGATCTGGGGAGCGATTAATCCTATAATTTTTGATTCCCGGTTTCTCAGGCTCTGAGCAAATGAATTAGGCTTGTAATCGAGTTCCTCGGCCAGTGATTTTACCTTCTGTTTAGTCTCATCACTAATGTCGGCATAGTCTTTCAAAGCTTTAGATGCTGTCGCTACAGATATCCCAAGAATCTCTGCAATTTTTTTTAAGGTGATGTTAGGCATTCTTTCTTAAAGAATTAATTAATGTTTATTGTCGGGGCGAGCATTTTTATGCTTTTAGCAAAAATATTGTATTTTCATAGACAAAATGCTATTTTCGTGGCGGACAAAATACAAAATATGTATTTACCGAAAACGTTTTCGGTGATTTAAGTGCATTTTTTTGGGGTATTCTTTTCATTTGACTTAAAAAAAAGCAAAATTCGCCAATTACTAAAAATACTAACGCAAGCGGCCAATATTCAAGAGCAACTTGCTTCGAAGTTTAATTAACTTAGAATACTAATTACATATGAAAAACAAATTACTTAAGAAGCTGATACTTCCAGTTTTGTTACTTTGCGGAAGTTTCATCTATGCGCAATCCGTTTCAGGTGTTGTTTCTGATGCTACAGGACCACTTCCTGGTGTTAACGTTCTCGTTAAGGGAACTACTAACGGAACCCAGACTGATTTCGATGGTAATTATACCATTGAAAATCTAAGCTCGGGTGAAGTTCTTGTCTATAGTTTCATCGGATACGCCTCCCAGGAAATTACATATACCGGGCAGGCCACTATCAATGTGACCTTACAAGAAGATGCCACTACTCTAGATGAAGTTGTAGTTATCGGGTATGGTACAACAACCGTGAAAGACGCAACAGGTGCCGTAGCTTCTGTTTCGGCAGATGATTTCAACCGTGGTGTTATTGCAACGCCAGAACAGCTCATTCAAGGTAAAACTGCCGGTGTGCAAATCGCACAAACGAGTGGTGAGCCCGGAGCAGGAATTCAAATACGAATTCGAGGAACGAACTCCGTACGATCTAACAACAATCCTTTATTCGTTGTTGATGGGGTGCCATTAGCAGAAGGTGGTAATACTCCCGGAATTGATGTTGCAGGTGTAGGATCTAATCCATCTAAAAACCCGCTAAGTTTCATCAACCCAAATGATATCTTAAGTATTTCTGTTCTTAAAGATGCATCGGCTACAGCTATTTATGGTTCGAGAGGTGCGAATGGTGTTGTTATGATTACCACTAAAGGTGGTAGATCAAAAACCGGAACATTTGGATTTACCTCTTCGTTGAGTGTCTCTAACCCTGCAAAAACTTTTGATCTGTTAACTGCTCAGGAGTATCTTGCAGAGAGTACTGCATTTGGATTTGACGCAGCCGCTCGTAACTATGGCGCCAGAACGAACTGGCAAGATGTTATTTACAGAGGAACTGCAAGTACAAACCAAAACTTGTCATATGACAGAAATTATGGTGACGGTAATGTAAGAGCTACTTTTGGTTACGGTAAGCAATTTGGTGTGGTTGAGACATCAGACCTTGAGAGAATTACAGGTAGATTAAACCTGAAACACCGCTTTTTAGATGATAAATTAAAAGTGTCTTTTAGTGGTACAATGGCAAGAGTTAATGACCATACTGCGCCACTAGCTGGAACAGCAGGATTTAGAGGAGATTTAATCGGTGCTGCTTACGCCGCTAACCCAACATGGCCAAATCGTGCTGGTTTTGGAAGCAACGGTGAATTAGGTGGTCTGATTAACCCGGCAAACCTTTTGGCTTTTACGCAGAATGAAACTTCTACCAACAGATTATTCTTGTCTGGTACTGTAGAATATGAATTTGCCGAAGGACTTTCAGGTAAAGTATATGGTGGTTATGATCATTCAACCTCAGATACAAGAGCAGTTAGTTCTGCCAACCTTATTTCTTTAGATGGTGTTACTGGTAATGGTAGGGGATCGTATTACGACTTTGAATTTACCAATACACTATTGGAAGCCACGCTTAACTATACCAAAGATTTTGATAATGTGAGCATTGACGCTTTAGCTGGTTTTTCATATCAAAAATTCGACCGAAACGGAGTTAGTGCTTTTGGTTGGGGCTTTGGAACCACCGATTTAAATGGAATGGGTGATGAATTAGTTAATTCTTACAATCGAATCGCAAGTCAAGTTTCAGGTAACTATCAGCAGTTCGGTTACGGTACAGCATTACAAACAGGATTAGATACAGGTGGAAATAATTTATTTGTAAATAGACTATTCCCTGATCCGGTAACAGATTTCATAACTGTTTCGCCTGGTTCATTGAGAGCTTTAGCTGTTGATACTTTCGATAATTTTGATGAATTACAATCATACTTTGCTAGGGTAAATGTTACTATCGCCAATAAGTACCTTATTACAGGTACATTCAGGGCTGATGGTTCTACTAAGTTTGGTTTCGATAATCAATACGGATATTTCCCATCAGGTGCTGTTGCATGGAAAATCAATGAAGAAGACTTTATCGGAGAAAATGTTTCAACTTTGAAACTGAGATTAAATGCAGGTCTTACAGGTAGCCAGGATGGACTTGGTTATGGTGACCCATACAGAAGAGAAAGATATGGAGGAGTTGGAATTAATAACTCAGGTGAAATTGCAGTTCCTACTCTTGGAATTATAGTAGACAATAATCCAGATCTAAAATGGGAAAGCACATTCCAATATGGTGCTGGTCTTGATTTTGGATTCAACAATGACCGTTTAAGCGGTAGTCTTGATGTCTATAGAAAAGAAACCAAAGACCTGATATTTACGGTTAATTATCCTGTTCCAGGTAACTCCGGAACACAAAACCAAAACTTACCTGATTCAAAAATCGTTAACCAGGGTATTGAATTTGCACTTGGATATGATCTTATCGATACTGAAGACTTAACATGGAATGCCAGCTTTAATATGGCATATAACGATAACATGATTGAGTCTCTTACCGGAGAATATATCACCGGTGCTATTAATGGTCAAGGTTTAACAGGAGCGTTCTCTCAGAATATTAAAGAGGGTTACCCACTATTCTCTTGGTACATTAGAGATTTCCAAGGATTTGATTCTAACGGACAGCCGATTTATACAAATGATGGTGACCCAATATTTGTTGATAAAAGCGCGTTACCCGATCTAACCGGTGGTTTATCAACTAGCGTTAGATATAAGAATTGGAACCTGAATGCTTATTTCAACGGACAGTTTGGACACTACCTGTATAATGCCACTAAGAATGCATTCTTTACGGCAGGTTCATTTGCATCTGCTAGGAATGTATTGGCAGAAACATTAACTTCGGGAGAATCTACAACTGCCTCTGCTGACCCTAGTACACGTTTCCTTGAAAAAGGTGATTTTGTTCGACTACAGAATTTATCTCTTTCTTACAACGTACCTTTAAGTGGAGATGGCGTTTTCGATTCGTTGATACTTTCAGCAACTGGTCAGAATATATTTGTGATTACAGATTACTCTGGTCTTGATCCTGAAGTAAGTAGTAGAACTGATAGTGGTTTACCAGCTATCGGTATTGATTATGGTGCATTCCCTAATCCTAGAGTATTTACATTTGGTATTAATGCTAAATTTTAAAAAAAATTATGAAAAACTTAATTAACACAAAACTCTTTGTTCTAGCCTTTCTGGCTATGGCAATAACCTCTTGTACCGATTTGGTAATAGAGGGAACCGATTCAATCTTACAAGAGGAATCACCTGAATTTGAAGGCTTGACTGATCCTGCTGGATCATTGAATTCATTATATCAGTCAACTTATGGAATGATAGGAGATCAGGCAAACTGGTTTGCTCTTAATGAGGTTACTACCGATGAAACCTTGGTTCCTACCAGGGGTACAGACTGGAGTGATAATGGTATCTGGAGACAGCTGCATAATCACAGGTGGAAACAAGACCACGGGTTTCTAATTACAGTTTGGAATCAACTTAATATTAATCAGTTTAAGGCGTCTGAAATTATAGATCCTTTAAGTAGTGCCACTACAGAAGAAGTTGCGGCTGCTAAATTCTTAAGGGCTTTTAATATGTTCTTTACCTTAGATTTCTGGGGTCAGGTACCATTTAAGGAAGCAACTGCTCCTAATAATGAATTACCAACTACCTTAACGGCTGCAGAAGCATACGATTTCATAATAAGTGATTTGAATGATGCAATTTCCGGATTGCCTTCTATTGGGCCAAGTACGGCAACCAATCGTGCTAATAAAGCTGCTGCTTATTACCTTAAAGCTAAGGTGGTATTGAACGCTGAGCGTTATACTGGTTCTGCGCCTAATTGGGCTGATGTTATTAGCTCAGTAGATGCTATAGAAGCAGAAGGATATGCACTGCAAGCAGGTTATTTTGATATTTTCACTCCGGCAGTTGATACTGAAACAATCTGGTATGCCAATGAGTCATTAAGTATTGGTAACCGTATCTGGAATGGATTACACTACAACCACACTACACCAAACCAAGGTGGTGGTGGTTGGAATGGCTTCTCTGCCCTTTCTGAATTCTATGATCTTTTCGAAGGTGATGCTAGTGAAAACTACGGTATGGCCGATGGATCACCACTTAACAACCAGGAAGAGCGAAGAGGATTTGTTCCAGACGCATCTTCAGCTGATGAGGCTGTTAACTATGGTTTTGGTTACGGATTCCTAATCGGACAACAATACGATGGTGATGGTTCTGCCCTTACTGATCGTTCTGGTGCTCCTTTAGTTCTGACTAGAGAATTAGATCTGAATAACAGTAATGAAACTCAGGGAATCAGGATATTAAAGTATCACCCGAATCCAAGTGGTGTTGGTGTTGTTGCTTCAGACGATTCATTTAGAGCCCATGAAATTCTTTTCAGATTTGCCGATGCTTATTTAATGAAAGCTGAAGCGATGGCCAGAAATGGTAGTGATGTTACTACGATGATTAACGACTTAAGAACGTTAAGAAATGCTTCTCCACTAGGAAGTGTATCTCTAAATGATATATTAGATGAAAGAGCCCGAGAGCTTTATATCGAGTTCTGGAGAAGAAATGATTTAGTACGTTTCGATCAATTCACAAAAGATTGGGAATGGAAAAATGCAGAAGAAGTTGGAAATGATGTTAGAAACTTGTTCCCAATACCATTGGCAGCATTGGTTTCTAATCCAAACTTAACTCAGAATCCAGGGTACTAAGAATCCGGATTATATTATATCAGAAACAGGTTATCTTAATAAGATAGCCTGTTTTTTTTTGGTTTTATTATAATACCTTTGCACAATCTATTATAATCGATCTAAAGTTAGCCTGCTAAGGATTAGACACAATGCCGTTAGGACTGATTAATACAAATTGGAAATCCTTGTTTTTGGTTAATTCTGCAAGATATTTTGTCGGGATATTTTTGGTGGCGTTTCTACTTCTTACATCCTGCCAAAATAAGTCCAAACGCTTTGTAAGTCTTGACCAGGATGAAACCGGGATATCATTTTCAAATACCATCTCAAACACCCCTGAATTAAATATCCTCAATTATCTATATTTCTATAATGGATCTGGTGTGGCGGCTGGAGATTTTAATAACGACGGCTTGATAGACCTCTACTTCACGGCAAATAAAAATGCCGATAAATTATTTATCAACCTGGGCGGATTAAAATTTAAGGATGTTACCACCAACAGCGGTATCGATAATGCCGCTCCCTGGACTACTGGCGTTACCACTGTTGATATCAATAATGATGGATGGCTCGATATTTATATTTCAAAAGTTGGCAATTACCGATCAATAAAAGGGCATAACCTCTTATATGTCAACCAGGGCCCGAATCAAGATAACGAACCTGTATTTAAGGAGGAATCCAGGCGTTATGAACTTGATATATCTTCATTTTCAACTCAGGCTTCGTTTTTTGACTATGATAAAGATGGAGATTTAGATATGTTCCTGCTCAATCATTCGGTTCATCCAAACAGGAGTTATGGCAAAGGAGCGAAACGCAAAAATATCAGTTGGGCTTCTGGTGATAAACTTTTTGAGAACAGAGATGACAAGTTTGTTGATGTTACGACAGATACAGGTATTTTCCAGGGAGATATTGGCTATGGATTAGGCGTAGGCGTCTCCGATCTTAATAATGATGGCTACCCCGATATTTATGTAGGGAACGATTTTTTTGAAAACGACTATCTCTATATCAATAACAAAAATGGTTCATTTAGTGAACTGATAAGCGATGACCATGAAGTATTAGGGCATACTACCCATTATTCTATGGGAAATGATATCGCTGATATCAATAACGATGGAAATCCCGATATACTCTCGGTTGATATGCTTCCCGAAGATCTTGAAACCTACAAAACCTCCGCCCTGGAATATAACTATCAGATCTATTCTAATTACCTGAAGAATGGCTACGCACCCCAGTTCATGCAAAATAGCCTGCATATTAATCGGGATAACCTGACCTTTTCTGAATCGGCCTACCTCAGCGGTGTTGCTGCCACAGAATGGTCCTGGTGCCCGTTAATTGCCGATTTCGATAATGACGGATTAAACGATATTTACGTGACAAATGGCGTCCTTGGTGCAACCAATGATATGGATTTCATCAATTTTATCGCCAATGAATCCATCCAGCAAAAAATAGAGAGCGGCCTTTCCGAAGAAGATCAGAAATTTATTGAACAATTGCCCAAAAAGAAAACCCCTAATTATTTCTTTAAGAATAATGACGGACAGCGCTTCGAAAATGTCTCGGATTCATGGATAGATTCTGAAATTTCATTTAGCAACGGTGCCGCTTATGCAGACCTTGACAACGATGGTGATCTCGATCTGATCGTTAATAATGTAAATGAGCCGGCTTATATTCTGGAGAACAAAACCTCTGGCACCGATGAGAGTCCCCATTTCCTTAGAGTTCAATTCGAAGGATCCTCAGTTAACCGCATGGCGATTGGAGCTAAGGTTCAGGTTTTTATAGACACCCAGGTATACACTAAAGAGAATTTTATAAGCCGTGGTTATTTATCCGCGGTTGAGCCCGGATTACATTTCGGAATTGGAAAGGCGGAAAGAGTTGATTCGATTAAAGTAACCTGGCCTGATGGACAATGGCAGGTTTTACAAAATTTAGCCGTAGATACCTCATTAGTGTTAAGGCATCAGTCAAGCTCAAACCAACTCCATTTGAACGACCGTCAATTAGTAAAACTGTTTGAAACCGACTCAATCCTGGAATACATACATATAGACAATTCACCCATTGAATTTAACCGGGATCCTTTGATTCCGTTTGCTTCTTCAAATTTGGGGCCAGATATAGCAACGGCAGATATTAACCAGGATGGGCTTACCGATATGTTTATAACAGGGGCGAAAGCTCAACCTTCCCAACTGCTCATCCAGACTTCGGAGGGTTCTTTTAGTCTGGTTCAATCCGATTTATTTGAACAGGATCTCCTGAATGAAGATCTGTCTGCATGCTTTGCCGACCTTAACAAAGACGGCTTTGAAGACCTGGTTGTTGTAAGCGGTGGAAATGAATTTAAGTCAGGGCCTGCCATAAAACCACGTTTATATTGGAACAGAAACGGGATACTGGTGAAAGATTCGACACAGTTTGAAAATGTAGAATTAAATGCTTCAAAGGTTGTTGCCGTCGATTATGATAATGACGGTGATGTCGATCTCTGCCTGACTGCCGATAATATCGATCTGCAATTCGGTAAGACCCCAAAACAATATTTGTTTGAAAATGATGGTACCGGAAGTTTAAAGGATGTCACTCAGTCTGTCGCCCCCGAATTTCATCAAATAGGAAATGTAAAGGATGTTATGTTTATCGATATAAACGGAGATGATTTAAAGGATATGGTCGTTGCCGGATATTGGATGCCAATAGGTGTTTTTATCAATACCGGGAGTCAATTTGAGCTGCAATCAAATAACGGCCTCACAAACACCGAGGGCTGGTGGAATGTGCTGAAAATTAACGATTTCGATCAGGATGGAGATTTAGATATCATCGCAGGGAACTGGGGTCTGAATTCAAAACTAAAGGCTTCTGTTGGTGAGCCCATAACCCTTTACAGCAACGATTTCGACAATAATGGTAGTATTGAGCCTCTTCTCACCTATTATTATTCAGGACAGGAAACTCCTTTTTCTTCCAAGGAAGAACTCTCTCAGCAAATGCCCTTTATCAATAAAAAATTCTTATCCTTTAATGATTATGCCCGCGCTGATTTGCATGAAGTCTTTACAAAGGATAATTTAAACAAAGCAGACAAGAAATATGTTCGTGAACTGGCTAGTTGTTATTTTGAAAATGACGGAGCCGGAGGTTTTACGAAGCACATTTTACCCTTTTCAGCCCAGTTATCTTCAGTTAACGACATGCTTATTTATGATATAAATGAAGATGGCTTCAAGGACGTATTTTTAACAGGTAATTATTATGAGATTAGTACCCAATTAAGTAGATTAGACGGTTCGCG
>JABDPU010000009.1 GCA_013042625.1 Flavobacteriaceae bacterium
TCTAAACGGCCGGTGATGACCTTTAAGATCTAGAGGAGAATAATTATACCAGGAAGGTTAAAACCAAAACTTGAGACTTTCATTCCTAATTGAATTACGGAAAGTTTAGGACAGGCTTCTCGCCCTAGTATCAATTCTTTGGAAAACTTCATAAAAAAAGTCCCAAACCAATGTTTGAGACTTTCCTTCCTAATTGAATTACGGAAAGTTTAGGACGTTTTGTTGTTTTCAACTTACAAAACGTCCTAAACAACCACCCACATAAAAGTGGGCCAACGGCTGCTTCATGCAGCTATTTTTTTACCAAAAAGAAAACCCCGGAATTTCTTCCGGGGTTTGTTGGCCCACTAGGGCTCGAACCTAGACTCTTCTGGACCAAAACCAGACGTGTTGCCAGTTACACCATGGGCCAATACCACAATGCGGATGCAAATTTAGAACAAAGTTTTATTCGAACAAACAATTTATCCTAAAATAAGATGTATTCCTTAACGTTTGCTTAAAATATTCTGCTGTAATGTAATTATTACTAAATTCGCCCCGAATAACAGCCCGAAAATGACACAAACTGCATTTAAAAAATGGAATCGTATCCTAAGTTGGTTGGCCTTTATTATTGCCTTGATCACCTTTGGATCCAGTGTTGAACCAACCGTCAGTTTCTGGGATGCCGGAGAATACATACTAACATCCTCCAAACTCCAGGTAGGCCATCCTCCGGGAGCACCATTTTTCCAGATGATGGGAGCATTTTTCTCCGTTTTTGCCACCGACCCCGCACAAATCGGTATGATTATGAATATGATGAGTGCAGTTGCAAGTGCATTTACCATATTATTCATGTTCTGGACCATCACCTTGCTGCTTAAAGACCTGGTCGTTAAAAAAGATGATTTCAAAACAGGACAGGGAGAAGCAATTCTTGGTGCTGCATTGGTTGGAAGCCTGGCATTTACTTTTACCGATTCATTCTGGTTTAATGCCGTTGAAACCGAAGTCTATGCTATGGCCACTCTTATCATGTCGGTTATGTTTTATCTCGGTCTGAGATGGGAAAGAGACATGCATACCCCAAGGGCCAATAAATGGCTGATCCTGATAGCCTTCATTACCGGCCTATCTTTCGGTGTGCACTTTATGGGATTATTGACCATTCCCGCCATCGGACTGGTTTATTTCTTCAAAAACTACAAAACAGTAACAGTCAAGAATTTTATCATAGCGAATCTTGTAGTCGTGGGTGTCTTGGCATTCATTTTTAAACTTCTTTTGCCTACAACACTTAAGATCTTCGGATGGATGGAAGTAACCGTAGTGAACACCTTAGGATTACCATTTCATTCCGGTACGGTTATATGTGGATTAATTGTTATCGCTTTGTTCTATTATGGCCTGAGGGAAACACGGAGGCGACAGCATAAATGGGCGAATACCATAATTTTATGCGTCCTTTTCATTTTTATCGGATTCTCCTCTTGGCTGATGCTACCCATTAGAGCGAATGCAAATGTGATCATCAATGAGAACGATCCTTCAAGTGCCAGGGAATTATTGGCATATTATAACCTCGAACAATACCCAAAAACATACTTGTTTTATGGTCCGCAGTTTTCAAATAAATATTCCGGTCTGGATGACACAAATCCCTATATTGACGATAAACCGAAGTATGAGAAGGATTATGAAAAGGGTGAATATATTGTCGTTAATGATTATAAGAATGCGCTGACCAATTATAATAGTGATCATTCATCCCTTCTGCCCAGGATGTGGAGTGAAGAGCACACAGAGAATTATATAAAGCTATTCACGGGCTATTTAGACTTCCAGATCAAACCCGAGTATCGCATGGAAAATGAATTGCGACAGGTAGTTGGTGACTTTAAATCGAAAATGGCGCAGGGACAGGTCGACTATGAGGACTACAATCGGTTTCTGTCCCAATTCAGGCAATACCTGGATGTTGACCAACCATCCTTTGGGCATAACCTGGCCTATATGCTCGAATACCAGTTTGGATATATGTATTGGCGTTACTTTATGTGGAATTTTGTTGGGCGCCAGGATGATGTTCAGGGAAAATATGATCTGCACGGAAACTGGATCAGCGGCATAAAACCCATAGATGAATTTGTTTTGGGTTACAGCCAGGATAATCTCCCTTCTGATGTGCTGAATAATAAGGCCAGGAATACCTACTATTTCCTTCCTTTGATCCTGGGGCTAATCGGACTTTTATTTGTTTATCATATCAATAAAAAATGGTTTTGGGTGTTGCTGGTTTTCTTCCTGTTTACAGGTATGGCCATTCAATTCTATACAAATGTCCGACCCTTTGAACCACGGGAACGAGACTACTCGGTGGTTGGTTCGTTCTATGTTTTTTCAATATGGATTGGAATTGGTGTATATGCTATTTACGATCTCCTTCGGAAAAAAATTGGTCATAAGATATTAGTGCCGGCAATTACATTGATCTGCCTGGTACTTGTCCCCGGTTTGCTCGCTTCGGAAAATTGGGACGATCATGACCGTTCAGGCAGGGAAACTGCACACGCTATGGCTGTAAAATACCTGGAATCCTGTCAACCTAATGCCATATTATTCTCAATAGGTGATAACGACTCCTTCCCTCTCTGGTATGCACAGGAAATCGAAGGAATACGAACTGATGTTAGAGTGGTCAATACCAGTTTATTCCAAACCGATTGGTATATCGATCAAATGAAGCGGAAAGCTTATGATAGTGATCCCATACCATCTCAACTTACCCATGACAAATACAGGTTCGGCACCAGGGATATCATTATGAAAGAGTCGATAACCCAGGATACACTCGATATTAAGGAATTCATGAATTTCATCACCAGTGAAAATCCGAAAACCAAGTATAAATACATTCTGACTCAAGGTGGATATACCGAAGCTGATATCAACCAAATGTTAGAAAGAGGTGAGATTACACGGAATTATCTCAATTCTAATTATATGCCTACGGAATACGTCAATATTCCTGTAGACAAAGAATCGGTCATCAGAAATGGAATCGTAAAGGCCAAGGACAGTGCTTTGATAGCAGATAATATCCCGATAAAGATATCGGGGAACGCACTATATAAGAACAGGTTGCTCATGCTCGATATAATAGCGAACAACAACTGGGAGAGACCCATATATTTTACAGGTGGAGCCTTTGGTGATGACGATTATATTTGGTTGAAGGATTATCTTCAACTCGACGGACTTTGTTACAAATTGGTTCCCATTAAAACACCGGTTGATCGCGCAAATCCGTTTGATATGGGTCGGGTGGATTCTGAAACCATGTACGAAATGGTCAAGAACTGGGATTGGGGCAATAGTGGAGATCCGAACATTTATCACGATGTGGAAACCCGAAAAAATGGAATTACATATAGGGGTAACCTCGCCAGGTTGATCGAGCAACTTCTCAAAGAGGAACAATTTGAAAAGGCAGAGGAAATTGCAGACCTCGCCATGGAAAAAATGCCAGTCGATACTTTTGAATATTATACCCTGCTGGAACCCTACATAATTGCTTTCTACGAAGTAGACTCTGTAGAAAAAGCCAGATCCCTGTTCCAACAGGTAAGCAAGAAATACCAGGAGCAACTGGTTTATTTCAGCGGTTTGAGCATCGACAACCAGGAAAATCTCTTTGAGGAAATCTATATTGATATCGAACGTTATCGCGGTCTGGTAGATGCGGTAATTGTAAATGACAAGGATGATGAATTCATTAAGAGTCAAATGATGGAATTCAATAACCATCTCAGGTTATTCAGCCATTTCCTCGGTGAAGAAGATCTTGATGAGATGCAAGATGAACCTGATTTACCACAAGATTCAATTGATCTCGAACCAAACGATTCTCTTTGAAATTAACACCGGCTCGTACACCAGCATTGATCAAACGGATGTTTCCTAACCTTATCTGGAATTATCCTGAAGATCATAAGGCCGCCTACCTGACCTTCGATGACGGCCCCACTCCCGATATAACCGAATGGACCCTCGAGCTATTAAACCGCTATAATGCAAAGGCCACTTTTTTCTGTGTAGGCAGCCAGGTCAAGGCCCATCCCGAGATCTATAAGGCAATTCTTGACAATGGCCATGCCATAGGCAATCACACCCATAATCATTTAAGAGGCTGGACGACCAGGGATTCCGACTATTTACTGGATGTTGAAACGGCTTCGGCTTTTATTGACTCCCAACTATTCAGGCCGCCATACGGACAGATAAAAACAAGCCAGATTGAAAAGTTGAAAAGCAATAACTACAAGGTGGTCATGTGGAGTGTTCTCACAAAAGACTGGGACCAAAAAACAACCGGTGAGCAATGTGTTCTAAATGTAACGGAACATGTAGCCCCAGGTGACATTATTGTATTTCATGATAGTATAAAAGCAAGCACTAATCTGAAATACGCACTGCCAAGAGTACTGGCTTATCTTTCTGAAAATAAATATGAATTTAAACGTATTCCTGAATCAGAGCAATGAGAGTATTGGCATCAAGTTCACCACTCTGACGCCATTTCATTTCTCCGTTTTTGTAGATAATTAAGGTTGGAAGTCCTTTTATACGTAGTGCTTCGGCTAATTCTTTATTCTTATCAACATCAATCTTTATGACCTTCGCCTTATCTCCCAATGCTGCAGCGACATCTCTCAGAACAGCATGCATGGCCGTAGATTCTTCGTTCCATTCCGTGAAAAAGTCAAGCAAAACAGGAATATCGATATCGATGAGTTCCCCAAATTTTGACATAGGTTAAACTTTTAAGTGAAATGCACTCATACAAATATAACATTTCCTGCCAATTATGCCTCTTTTACTCCTCTTTTAAGCTCAATGACAGAAATTTCTGGCCAGATTCCGACACGACCCGGAAAAGCCAGATAACCAAATCCCCTGTTAACATTTATAAACTGTCCGAATTTCTCATATATTCCGGCCCATTGTTTATAACGCCACTTCACCGGACTCCATTTAAATACTCCCGGAATTTCTATACCGAATTGCATGCCATGGGTATGTCCGCTTAGTGTCAGATGGAAATGTTGTTCATGATCCAATACTTCTTCTTCCCAGTGAGATGGATCATGACTCAATAATATTTTGAATTCATCCTGATTCAATGATTCAACTGCCCTGGGAAGGTCACCAGCCTTTTTAAAGCCACCCTTACCCCAGTTTTCAACACCTACTATTGCTATTCGATCACCCTCCTTTTCAATATACCGGCTCTCATTCAACAGCAGATCAAACCCTATTTCTTTCTGGATGTCTTTTAATTTCTCCAGGTTCTGAGCCTTGGCTTCTTCACTTTCCCATCTTATGTAATCACCATAATCATGATTCCCCAATACCGAAAACATACCATCCCTTGCACTTAACCGCTTGAACATATCAATATACGGGTGCATCTCTTCCGCCTTATTATTTACCATATCTCCAGTAAACATCAATAAATCTGAATCCTGGCTATTGATCAAATCAATAGCATAATCTACTTTGCCAGGATTATCGAAACTTCCGGAATGGACATCACTGATCTGAGTGATTTTATAACCATCGAAGGCCTCTGGCAAATCTTCAAAATGCAAGGTATAATTCAATACCCTGAAATTATATTTTCCTCGTGATATTCCATAAAGAAAAGAAGCAAAGGGAATAGCCGCAAGCCCCATCGCTATTTGGGAAATGAATCTTCTTCTTCCCGGAAGTGAAGCACCATCAGTACCGCCTGAATTAGTTACACTTTGATAGGCATAGGACATGAAACGTCCCAAGTCCTCACCAAACATAATGACCAGGAGAAATAATTTGGGAAGGAGAATTGTGACAAAAAATGCAAATGCATAACCATGAGAATGAGAAAACCCGTCTCTTCGCGAAAATCCATAATAATGAAACACGAAATTCCCGATCACCAATAGACTCAGTAACCAATACAAACCCAGTACCCACTGGTTCTTCGTAACAGTCCTGAAAGCCTGGAAGGCATACCAGTCAATGATCCCGAAAATCACCAAAAAAATCAGCCAGCGTATCATTTTGCAATTTTTCATTACAAAGATATTAATTCGGAAAGCCTTCTATCTTAGGAAATTGTTAAAGAATTCAGCCGTTAATCGTATCGATCAGGTTTCTGAATGTCTTGATTTGCTGTAAGTTGGAAACAATTTCATGGTTTGCTCCTGATAAATCTCCGGAAATTCCCCTGAGTCTGGCAGACGAATGAATCTCATGAAGGCCGGCCTTTTTAAAATCCGTGACGTGATCCGGCATAACACCTCCACCTGGCATAACGATCAAACGATCTTCAACCTTTTGCTGGAGTCCCTTCAATCGAGTAATTGCCTCCACTGCCGAATTAAATCCAAGTGAGGTTAACACCCTTTCAACACCTATATCAGCAAGAATTTCAATGCCTTTTGTATGGTCAATTATTCCATCGAAAGCCCTGTGAAAGGTAAAAGGTAAGGGAGATGACGCTTCAACGAGCTTTTTTATCCTGATGTTATCTATGCTATCATCTTTCTTCAGCACACCCGTAACTATCCCATGACACCCTAAACCTTTGGCCAGCTCAATGGTATTAAGCATCTCCGTAAATTCCTGTTGATTATAAACAAAGTCTCCGGGTCTGGGACGAATAAGAACAAACACCGGAATGCTCAGTTTTTCCATAACAGCCCTCATGGTACTGAGATCAGGAGTTAATCCGTCCAAATACAGATCCCTGCATAATTCAATACGATCGGCGCCACCTAATTCAGCATTCAGTGCCGATTGATAGTTTGAAGCACATATTTCAAGCTTCATCTATTCAATTTTTATTTCATCGATAAATGTCCAGGCCGGATTCCCCTGGCCCTGACGACCTTCTTTAATTATGCCGTAATTGGGAATAGTCAATTCGATATACCGGGTTGCCGACTGAAGATTGGCAACCACATCTATAATGCGATCGCCCTGATCATCGATATTGAGGTCAATATTTTCGGTATCGGTTTTTATCAGCATTTTTTCGGGAGGATAGATCCATTGACCTTTGCTATTAAAAAATCGGGTGGAAATACGCTTAAGTTCGGTGGTCTCCCCAAGATCAATAACTACCTTAAGATCCTCACCCCAAAAGCCAAGCCATTCAGAATCTCCATATCTCTTATCACTTCCATTAATACCATTTGTAAGTGCTTTCGCTCCGCCTGCATTGTAGGACGGATGAGGTTCCTTATTCAGGATTGGGGTTTTGAGAAAAGCCTTGTGCTTTTCAATGGACTGTTGAAAAACCTGTCCGAGACGCTCTCCTTCCTCATCGAATACCGCTGCCTTTATCTGAAGAGATTTTTCTATAGGCATAGGGCCATCATACTTTTTTGAGCCCGGAGCAGGCATTGCGCCATCCAGGGTATAAAAGATATCCGCATCTTTCAACTCACTTCGTATTTCCAGGTAACCCGTCCCATTTTCGTTTTTTATAGCTCCGTTCAATTGGTACAGGTGATTAGCATAATTGATTTCAAGCGCATCAAGACGCTTAAAGAATTCATTGGTGCGTCCTACAAATTCGGTGAAGTCCTTTTTCGATTTATCTCTCCACAGAACTTCGCTCAATGCCAGTATCCTTGGGAAAACCATATATTCAACCTGCTTCTCATCCTTCATATACTCGGTCCAGACATTACCCTGTGCCCCAATTATATATTTGTGCTTATCGGCACTAAGCTCATCGGGTACGGGTTCGAAATCATAGACTTTTCTCAAAGGTAAATAGCCTCCTATAGCCAGTGGTTCACTTTCGGTCTCAGCCTGGTAATAATCAAAATAGCAATGTGAAGTGGGGGTCATAACAACCTCGTGCCCCATATTTGCCGCATCAATTCCGCCCGACTGACCACGCCATGACATGACCGTAGCATTTGGCGCCAGTCCTCCTTCAAGGATTTCATCCCAACCGATTATTTGCCTGCCCTTGTCATTCAGGTAGGATTCCATTCGCGAAATGAAATAACTCTGGAGTTCATGTTCGTCTTTTAGTCCTTCGGAAGAAATTCTTGCCTGGCAGTTTTTACAGGACTCCCAGTTTTTCTTTGGAGCCTCGTCTCCTCCTATATGGATATATTCACTGGGGAAAAGTTCCAATACTTCATCCAGGACATTCTCTAAAAAGGTAAATGTTTCTTCCTTCGAACAATAAATATGCTCAAAAACACCCCATTTCGTAGCGACTTCCACGGGTTCTCCTGTACAGCCCAGTTCGGGATATGCAGCAATGACGGCCTGCGAGTGACCGGGCATTTCTATTTCAGGGATAATTGTGATAAATCGATCTGCAGCATATTTAACAATATCCCTGATCTCATCCTGAGTGTAAAATCCGCCATAGGTCTTAGCATCAAATTGATGAGGCTGATCGCTGTAATGGCCGACCAAAGTTTCATTCCTGAATGAAGCCACCTCATTTAGCTTCGGGTATTGTTTAATTTCAACACGCCAACCCTGGTCCTCTGTCAAATGCCAGTGAAACCTGTTATACTTGAGCAACGCCAGCGCATCGATATACTTTTTGATAAAGTCGACCGGGAACATATGTCGTCCCACATCAAGATGCATGCCTCTATATCCAAATCTGGGCTCATCCGTTATTTTAACCAAAGGGATTGCAATGACATCAATCGAATATTCCCCTTTTTCAAGTGATGCTGACATCAGCTGTCGCAGGCTTTGAACGGCATAGAAAGCAGCCCGAGCTTCAGATGCGTAAATATTGATGTTGTTTGTTGTTACTTCCAGGACATATTCCTCAGCACCCAGTTCGGGCTTCAATTTAAAGATGATATCGCTGTCTGCTGTTCCTTCATCCATACTTATTCCACTACCCGACCTGACGAAATCCATCAGAAATCTCGCAGGGACCTCAAGGCCTTTATCATAATACACTTTTGAATTTCCATTTAACATGAATGAGCCTTCAGATAGAACCAATTGATCAGGAGCAGGTATAATCGCGATTTTTTCTACCATTTCAACCTTATCTGAACAACTAAGAATAAGGATTTGGAAAAGGCTTGCAATAAAAATTAAGTTGGTGCGCATTTTAGTATATTAGTCGCATTAAAGTTAGGAATCATTGGTTTATGAAACCTATTAGGGCTTCACTTTTTCTTCTCATTATTTTCTACGGATGCCTGAATCCTGCGGAAGTCGATCCTGCTCAAAAAGATAAACCCCTCATTTCATATGTCAATCCGTTTATTGGAACCGGTGGCCATGGCCATACCTATCCCGGGGCGACTATGCCATACGGCATGATGCAACTCAGTCCGGATACCAGGCTGGATGGATGGGATGGTTGTTCTGGTTATCATTACAGCGATTCATACATCTATGGCTTTTCTCACACCCATTTAAGCGGAACCGGGGTAAGTGACTACGGCGACATTCTTCTTATGCCTACGAATGCAATTCAGTTTAAAAATGGTGCTGACGGCGAAGCAGGCTACAGGGCTCCTTTCCAACATGAGAATGAGACGGCAAAGCCGGGATATTATCAAGTCCTGTTAGACTCTACCGGCATCAATGTTGAGCTTACGGTTTCCAAAAGGAGTGGAATTCACCGATATCGTTTCCCGGAAAATTCTACCCAGGTGGTTATGCTGGACCTGGATCATCGCGATGAGGTTTTAGATTCCAGAATTGATACTATTTCCAAAACAGAAATCACAGGGTACAGGCATTCTAAGGCATGGGCCACCAATCAGAAGCTATTCTTCAATATTCAATTTTCTAAACCATACAATTTTATTGCACTATATGAAGATAAGAGTGGCGAAAAAGGTGTAAAAGCTGCTTTCGAATTCGATCCGGAAACCGGATCTGATCTCGAGATCAAAATTGGTATTTCCGCAGTTGATGAAACCGGTGCAAAGAACAATCTGGAGCGTGAAATAGGGACGAAAACATTTGAAGAAATAAAAGAAGAAGCCCAATCCGTTTGGGAAACCCAACTGGAAAAAATAGTTGTAGAATCGAATAACTCAGAATATAAAACGAACTTCTATACGGCTTTGTACCATACCATGCTTGCTCCCAATTTATACCAGGACGCGGATGGGCGATATCGCGGCATGGACCTGGAAATCCATGAGACACAAGAATTCGATTATTACACGGTATTCTCACTATGGGACACCTATAGGGCTGCACATCCCTTATACACGATTTTAGAACAAGACCGTACTAACGACTTTATCAATACATTTTTAGCCAAGTATGAAGAAGGAGGCATTATGCCGATCTGGGATCTGTCGGCCTGTTATACGGGTTGTATGATAGGGTATCACGCTGTTCCCGTTATAGCCGATGCCTATTTAAAAGGGATAAAAGATTATGATGCTGATAAGGCCCTTGAGGCGATGATGCATAGTGCAGATCAGAACCATTTAGGACTGGAATCTTATAAAGCGCTTGGCTTTATCCCGGTTGAAGAAGAAAGCGAATCGGTTTCCAAAACACTGGAATACGCCTATGACGACTGGACCATAGCTCAAATGGCACAGGCCATGAAAAAGGATGATATTTATGAAAAGTATATCAAACGCGCGCAGTATTACAAAAATGTCTATGACCCGGAATCGGGTTTTATGCGAGGTCGTTTCCGCAACAGCTGGTTTGCACCTTTCGATCCTTACGAGGTGAATTTTAACTATACCGAAGCCAACTCCTGGCAATACAGTTTTTATGTGCCTCAAGACGTCAATGGTTATATCAATATGATCGGTGGAAAAGAGGAATTGGAACGTCGACTCGATGATCTTTTTAGTGCTGAAAATGAAACCTCCGGAAGGGAGCAGGCCGACATTACCGGCTTGATCGGGCAATATGCACATGGTAACGAACCCAGTCACCATATGGCCTATCTCTATAATTTTGCCGGAAAACCTCACAAGGCCATGGAACGTGTTCATCAGATCCTAACCAAATTGTATACAAACTCTCCTGATGGTATCTCAGGCAATGAGGACTGCGGACAAATGAGCGCCTGGTATGTGTTTAGTTCACTTGGTTTTTATCCGGTTACACCGGGAACCAACCAGTATATTATTGGGACCCCCTTGTTTGACAAGGCTACCATAAACCTTGAAAACGGTAAACAATTCACTATAGTTGCGCATGACCTGAGCAGTCGGAATATCTATATTGAATCTACCCGTATGAATGGAGAAAAGCTCGAAGGCTCCTTTATCACCCATGAAGATATCATTAATGGAGGGCAACTGAATTTTTATATGAATGACAATCCGGCAATCTGGATGAGCCGGGAAGGCGATCAACCCACAACAGAAATTACAGACCATCTTATCGTACCAACACCTTATATTGAAAAGGGTGATGTGGCCTTTAAAGAAAACACAACGGTCAGCCTGGGCAACGTCGATCCTGCGGTCGATATCTATTATCGTATGAATGAAGAACCATTCAAAATATATAATGACCCAATATTAATTTCAGAAGCTGTCACCCTTTCGGTTTATGGTGAAAAGAACGGCATTAAAAGCAGTGAAATTTCAACGAAATTTTACGAGATAGACCCAAACCGGACTATCGCCCTGGGAACAGAATACGCCAACCAATATAATGCCGGTGGAGATGCTGCCCTGATCGATGGAATTCTCGGCACCAGGGATTTCAGAACCGGGACATGGCAGGGCTATTGGAATGAAAGTGTTGAGGCCACCGTTGATTTAGGATCTTCAAAAGCCATTCAATCAATTAAGGTCAATTTTCTTCAGGATCAGAGAAGCTGGATCTTTTTCCCTACTGAAGTGACCTGGCATCTTTCTGAAGATGGGATAACCTTTGAAGAAGCAGGGCAGGTTTTAATAAATGCCGCAAAACAAGATGAAAATATTACGATCAAAACAATAGAAATTCAACCCGATAGAAACATCAGAGCAATCCGATTGAAGGCTAAGCCGCTTGGTGAATTACCCGAATGGCATTTGGGATATGAACATGATGGCCGCAGCTGGATCTTTGTTGATGAAATCATTATAGAAGAACAATAAGATGAAACGCAGAACCTTTATTAAAAATGCATCTCTGAGCGGTGCTGGTGTGGCAATCGGCAGCAGCTTGATCAGTTGTGCCGAAACGGCTTCCGAAGAAAAAAAGATCGCCGTTAATCCCCCAGTTACTGGTCCTGTTGTTATTGCAACTTGGGATGTTAAGAATGCTACCTCCAAAGCATGGGAAGTACTGTCCGCTGATGGAAATGCACTGGATGCCATAGAGCAGGGTTGTATGATTGA
>JABDPU010000035.1 GCA_013042625.1 Flavobacteriaceae bacterium
CGGGTATCCGGCAGGATGAACCAATCCGGCTTTCCAACAGTTGTCGAAATATCGATCATAGCCTGTACCGGGAAGGTCAGGTTGAAATCCCTGTGGTAGTCAAACGGACCCCAGTCATTAAACTTCAATGAATTTATCACCTTTATATTTTTATAAATCAGTCTCACATCTCCACCACCTCTGGTGATCAATCTTTCGTCACTACCGTTAGCCTGGCCATTTCCATAGTATAGATTTCCAATGACTCCGAAGTCAGGTGTTATCTTAGAAACAATTCTCGAATTCAGTTCCCATAAGTCTTCAGCAGGGACCGCGTTAGGGAATGCAAATGAGGTACGATCTGCAAGGAAACCAATCGCTGCATCCATTGAAGTAGGATGGTGTCTGTATACAAATCCTAAGTTGAAAGCAAATTTAGCGTCTTCCTGCCTGTCGTTATCCCATTCGTAATACCAACTGGCCGGTGTAGGATCATAAGTGATCAATATTTCTCCTGCCGTGGTTTCCCTGTTTGATCTAACAACAAAAGGATCATCTATAATATTTCTTAATCTACCCGGAGTCTGAACATCATTTGGAATAGGGTCGATCAATGGCTTTTGCCACAGGAAGTTAGGTGCGATCTGAAAATCACCTATGAGATATGTAAATCCGGTCAGGAAATTGGTTTGGTTACCGCTTCCACTGTCCTTAAGTCGCCATCCTGTATAGGTTCTTGTTTCGTCTGCGCCTCCACCAGCTACTAATCCCATTGCTGCTGCCTGGGCATACCAATTGAAAGGTCCTTTCTGATAGGTCAGTTTAATTTTTCCGCCCCAGTTATCCTGCCTGTCAATTTCATCTTCATAAATCGTATAATTACCGGGTTCACCTTCCACGACCTGGAACGTTCTTCCATTCAGCGGTTGTCCACCCCATATACCTCCAATTTCCAGTCCGACATCACCAAGTTTAGTCTTTCCATAAACCGTTAATCTCCGGGTTCTTGGTACCGGAAATGCAATGGAACTCTGAGCAGCACTGGCATCGTCAACATCTTCGTGGAAGATTGCAGAGAAGTCAAAATCTCCAAGCTTTGTATCATACTTTAATAAAACAGCCGGGTTGGCTCCCCACCATAGTTGTGGTCCAAATGCAATTTTCAAGCCTTTCAGGAATTTTTTTCCATCAACTTCAATTCCTAAAATCTCACCGCTATATATATCTAAGTTTGGTCCATAATTAGCCTCCCGATATAATCCAAAGAAGTCACCTTCATAACCCCAGTGATAATGTCCGGTTCGATAGAATCCCCTTAGATCAAATTCTTTAGCCTTCCATTCAAATTCCGCATTATAAATTCTGACGCGGTTATTTTCATTTGGATCTCTTCGTCCTGCCTCTTCAAATATTCCTGCAACAGTACGTCCTCTATTTTCATAGAAAAGTTCATCAATCGGATTTTCTGCTACATTTCCGAGAACGTTAACATTCACATTAGCTCTCATATTCGAAGTAGGATTCCCTTCAACACCAAAATAATAGGACTGCATATGATCAAATCCCAGTTCATCAGGATAAAGTTCCTCATCCGGATCTGAATCCTCCGGGGTCGTAATAAGCTTGCCACCGGTATTAAAGGTTGTGAATTCAGCTCGAAGCTGACTGATACGTACCTTGCTGGTTTCATTTCCACCTAAAGCTGCTTTATCCCCTCTGGCTCTAAGGACGGCATCCATCAATTCGATGTCATCAAAATAATTATTGACAAAATCAAGATCTATTCCCTCATCGTAGGGGTTCATCGCATGGGCTTCTTTAAGAGCATAATAAGCCGCTCTGGGAAAGAGTTTATAAAGACCCTTATTGTCTGTAGGCCCTTTGGCGCAAACACCAAACCACTCTTCATTCATATTGTTCTGACCTTCCACAAAATCAAAACGATATCCTCCATTAGCCCAGGAGGCTGTATTATCATGTACATCCAGGTTTTTGTCCTGTGCATATTTCCACCAACCATCGCTAAATTGAAAGGTGAATCCACCAATCGAGTTGCCGGTTTTACCCAAACCAGCTGCATTTTGATATATCTCTCTCCAATTCTCCACCATATAAAAGGCCTGGTCTTTCTGTGCCTCTTTATTAGTAAGAGCATTAAAGGCATCTGAACCAAACTCGGCAAAAAGAACCGGTTTATTGAATTTTTCTTTAACCTCATCAAACAGGTTCCCAAAGGACTTACCTCTATATACGTTAGTTCCATAAATATCAATGTCCTTGCAAGTCTCAGCAATTATGTCCAGGAATAACAAATCACCATTACATATAGAGACAGGTAAATCGGGATCGATTTTTTTCATTTCGATGGCAGCATCATTAAATAACTTGTACATCGGATAGGCTCTCTGGGTTGAGCGTCTCTGGTCTATCGGTATGTCTTCTGTTTCAGCACCATCCCAAAACAAGCCGTAGTTATTTTCATTACCTAGCATATAAAGTAAAAGACCTGGAGTTCCTTTGAAGTCGTCTACCATGGCCTTTGTTTCTGTAATAAGCAACTCCCTGACCCTGGGGTCATCATAATCAGTATTCGGTACCCATGCTCCATCCAGTGTAAGACCATATCTGCCGAAAGTATGATTGATCATGGTATAAATACCATAATTCTCATAAATGTATTTAACCCACCTCGGAGTTACTCCAACATATTGACGAATGACGTTAACACCCATATTCTTAAGCATTAACATTTCATGGTCAAGAGCAGCTTTAATAAAATCGTCTGATTGTCCCCAAAAGTTGTAATTTGGATTTGTGGTTCCAATGGGAAAATAATCCCAGTTCATACCATTAATCATGAATTCCTCTCCATTCACTTGTAATGTCCATTCGCCATTGTTTTCAACGACCTTGACGTCATCCTGGGCAAAAGCTCCTGAGATGAAAATTAGACTGATGAAGATTCCTAAAATTTTTCTCATGCTGTTTTATTTTATCAATTGATCAATAATTTAGTTTCTAAAGACCTTAATAGGTGAGCATTTTTGCTCACAAAAAAAAATGTTCGATTCGGGAATAAGAGTATAAGATTTGGGAAATGAGAGGACAAGTTAACACAATGTTCTCATTTAACCCCATAAATCACCACTACATGAGTTATACATTTCCTTAAAACTAATGCCGGAATTGACAATGTCATAATTTCAATTACTTATCCTTGAATTATCAGCAATTTAAGCTTGTTTCGTTACGCTTTTCTGAAGAATCCTTAAAATCTTCTACATGATTTGTTGTGGAAATGTTGTGTATTGAATTACAAATATTGCACCCTCAGATAATTGAGTATCATTGCTGCTCATATCACTATAGAAAAGGTTTATTTCTCCATCATCCTTTTTAAGCGAATTTAACTGGGAGTTTTTGTAAACTTTTCTATCTTACCTCGTCTACAATAATTGATTCTATAACATGGATAAGACATATTATAATCCGAAAGACTTAAAAAAATTCGGCAGTATTACAGAATGGAATGAAGAACTGGGAAATAAGTTCTTCGATTATTATAATCGAGTGTTTGAGGAAGGTTCTCTATCAGCCAGGGAGAAATCTCTGATCGCTCTTGCTGTTGCACATACCATCCAGTGCCCATATTGCATTGATGCTTATACAGGTGACGGATTACAGCGAGGCATCACAAAAGAAGAAATGATGGAAGCCCTGCATGTTGCAGGAGCGATACGGGGAGGTGCTTCTCTCGTTCATGGAGTACAAATGATGAACAAGGTCAATAAACTAGAAATGTAAATGATCGCAAAATCACTGCACAAGCGACATAGCGAACTGGCGGAAGCTGAACGACAACTCGAAATACTATCTAATGGTATTTTCCAGGATGGTGAGCTTCCAAAATTCAAGGATAAAATCGCACAGATCGACCAGTTTCCACTACGCCCGAAGAAACTTGAAGTGCTGCAGATAAATGTTGGATATATGTGCAATCAGGTCTGCGCCCATTGCCATGTAGATGCCGGGCCGGACAGAAAGGAGATCATGACTCGCGGTACCATGCAGCAATGCCTGGAGGTTATCAAAAAAACAGAGGCACATACCCTGGATCTCACCGGTGGCGCTCCGGAAATGAATCCGGATTTCCGCTGGTTCGTAGATGAGGCCTCCAAAGCCGGTATAAAAGATTTTATTGTACGTTCCAATTTGACCATTTTAAAGGCGAATAAAAAATATGCCGACCTCCCCGAATTCTTTAAATCTCACAACATTCATGTTGTGTCTTCAATGCCTCACTGGACAAGAGGTAAAACCGATAAACAGCGTGGAGATGGTGTTTTTGACAAATCCATTGAAGCCCTTAAGGATTTAAATGCCATTGGCTATGGAATGCCCGGAAGTGATTTAAGACTGGACCTTG
>JABDPU010000038.1 GCA_013042625.1 Flavobacteriaceae bacterium
GCTGCCGTACAATGGATCAGGGATGGATTGCATCTGATAGACGATGCTAAGGAAATAGAATCCCTGGCGCTTTCTGTAGAGGATAATGGAGGGGTTCTATTCGTTCCGGCTCTCACGGGCCTTGGTGCGCCTCATTGGGATCCTTATGCCCGTGGTGCAATATTCGGACTTACCCGTGGCTCCAATTCAGGACATATTGCCCGGGCAACCCTGGAGGGTATTGCCTGCCAGGTTCATGATATTGTAAGGGCCATGGAACAGGATTCTGCCCAGCCATGTACCCAATTAAGAGTAGATGGTGGGGCCTCATCTAACGATCTTCTGATGCAAATCCAATCCGATTTATTCGGTTTTCAAGTCGTTCGTTCCAAAGTTCAGGAGACTACTGCGCTAGGTGCAGCCTATCTCGCCGGATTGGCCACAGGGTTTTATGAGTCGGTCGAGGAATTAAAGTCGCAATGGGGCATCGACAGGGCCTTTGATCCTGTTCAGGACAAAGCCTATTCAGAAAAACTACTGACCTCCTGGAACAAGGCCGTATCCAGAACTAAAAACTGGTTGGATTCTTAATTTATTCGCTTCAGAAGTATACCTTGCCATGGCAAGAGCAATTTAGGATCAGCGCCTTCATCCATATTCGAAATTGCGATCTCGAACTTATCGAAATCTAAGTTAATATCAGCCATCAATTCCGTGCTGCTGAAATTCAGAAGCACCAGAGACTCAGAATCTTCATCCCAGCGCCTGAATGCAAATAAAGATGGATGCTGAGGAGCCAGGTCCTGATAATCACCATATACAAGACAGGGATTATTCTTTCTGAATGCTATCATCTTCCTATAGAAATTCAAAATGGAATCAGAATCTGGCTCCTGATCGGCCACATTTATTTCTTCATAATTCGGATTAACCTTTATCCATGGTGTTCCGGAGGAAAATCCTGCATTTTGAGAGGAATCCCATTGCATGGGTGTTCGGGCATTATCACGGCTTTGCTTATGAACCAGTTTCATAAAAGCATTCATGTCTTCTCCTCTTTCTTCAGCCTCTTTCCAGCTATTAAGCGTCTCAACATCGTTATAGTCGGTAATTTGGGGAAATGCCACATTGGTCATGCCTATTTCATCGCCCTGATAGACATATACTGTTCCTCTCATGCTCAGCAGAAGCATGGCAAGCATTTTTGACGATTCCACTCTGAATTCACTATCGCTTCCAAAGCGGCTAACCATTCTAGAAAAATCGTGGTTGCCAAGAAATATGCTACCCCAGCCCTTTCCTTTCAGTCTTTCGTCCCATTGAGAAAACACTTCTTTAAATCGAATAAAATTCATCTCGATAGGGTCGTACTTTCCGCCTGGCCCATTGTCGATGAACATATGGTCAAAGTGAAAAACCATATTGAGTTCGTCCCTGCTGTCATCAACATAAAACAGTGCATTATCAAGATCGATACCAGGTCCTTCTCCAACGGTCATGATATCATATTTAGATAGTACTTCCTTGTTCATCTCCTGAAGAAATTCATGGATGCGAGGTCCATTGGCGTAGCGTGTTTTTATGGTTTCCTCATAATTCTCCGGATTAGATGCGTCTTCAAATTCCAGTTGTTTTGAAATCAATGAGATCACATCCATCCTGAAACCGTCAATCCCTCTTTTGAACCAATAGTCCACCACATCGTAAATTTCCTGTCTCACTTTAGGATTCTCCCAATTTAAGTCGGGTTGTTTCTTAGTAAACAGGTGTAAAAAATACTCGTCGGTTCGTGAATCGTATTCCCAGGTGGAACCACTAAAGAAGGACGTCCAGTTATTAGGAGGGCCGTTATCTTTCCCCGGTTTCCAGAAATAGTAATCTCTGTACGGGCTGTCTTTGGATTTACGAGATTCTTCAAACCATTCGTGCTCATCGGAAGAGTGATTTACCACCAGGTCCATGACCAGTTTCAGGCCTTTACCATGTATTTTTTCAAGCAGTTCATCAAAAGCCGGATCGCCACCGAATTCTTCAGAGATCTTCCTGTAATCGCTGATATCATATCCGTTATCATCATTAGGAGATTCGTAAACCGGGCATAGCCAGATGATATCAACACCAAGGGATTTGATATAGTCCAGCTTGCTGATTATTCCGGGAATATCACCAACACCATCGCCATTTGAATCCATATAAGACCGTGGGTAAATCTGGTATACCACTGCCTCTTTCCACCAGGCTTTTTTCATCCGGCTACTAACGGTTTAGTTGAAGATTACGTATGTGCTGATAACCAATGCAGCAATCACAATTCCGGCAACAATGGTATATTTCCAAGGCGTGATGTCGATGGCATCTGTAACCTTTGGTTTGTATTCGTCTTTTTTCGGTTTAACTCTTGCCATGATCAACATGAAGATCACATTGAGCACAAACAACATACCCATCACATGGAGATAATGCGGATAGGCTTCAGCCTCAATTATACTCAATGCTTTCGGATCGGTAATGCCGCTTTCAGCTGCTTTGGCCAGCGCCTTGTCAACAAAAATCGGACTGAGAATAAGCTGGCTGATCAGATACAAAGTTACACTGCCAATCATGACTACTTTTGCGCCAATGGCTGGCACTTTTTTGGTGAACACCCCGGTTAATACAACAGCCAGTATCGGGGTACTCAAACTTCCCAAAGCTGTTTGTATATATTGGAACAATCCATCGGGAGCATAAATGATAAACGGTGCAATGGTCATCGAGATCAATCCAAGGATCAATCCGAATGTCTTTCCTGCTCTTACTGTTTGTGGTCCGGTGGCGTTTTTATTAAAGTATTCTTTATATAAATCAAAGCCGAATAAGGTTGCGCTACTATTCAGGAGGCTATTGAACGAACTCAGTACAGCACCAAATAAAACGGCTGCAAAGAAGCCCATAAAGGCCGCGGGAAGTACTTCCTTAACCAATGCAGGATAGGCCTGGTCTGCATTTTCCAAACTGTCGCCAAAAATATGCCAGGCAAGAATTCCCGGAAGAACGACTACAACCGGGATCAGGAATTTCACTAGTGCAGCCAGCATCATTCCTTTTTGGCCTTCTTTTAAATTTTTCGCTGCGAAAACACGCTGAAGGATAGATTGATTGGTTCCCCAGTAATAGATCTGTGCGATCATCATCCCGGTGAAAACGGTTCCAAATGGAATAGAAGAATCAACTTCGCCCTGCATTTTGAATTTGTCGGGGTGGCTTTCCCAGAGCGTGGAAAGTCCTTGTCCGATATTTCCATCACCTATTAGTCGCAAGGCAAAAATTGGGATAAGCAGTCCACCGATCAGAAGGCCAATAGCATTCACCAGGTCGGATACCGCAACCGCTTTTAATCCTCCAAAGATTGCATAGATGATGCCAATGACACCGATACTCCAGACACAGATCCAGATAACCGGCCATTGACCAATTCCGAGGGTTTCAGGCAGATCGAACATGGTGCTGAATGCCAGAGATCCTGAATACAACACAGTTGGAAGCAGCACTACGCCATAAGCCGCAAGAAACAAAAGCGACAATAAAGACTTGGTGTGGTGATCAAACCGCGCTTCGATAAATTCTGGTATGGTTGTAATTCCGGAGCTTAAATATTTTGGGAGAAGGAAGATCGCTGCAAAAATGATTGCAATTGCTGCCAGGGTTTCCCAGGCCATAACCATGAGTCCTTCGGAAAAAGCGTTAGCATTAAGTCCGACTATCTGTTCCGCAGAAAGATTGGTAAGAAGCAAAGATCCTGCGATGGTTACTGCACCAAGAGACCGACCGCCCAGGTAAAAACCATCGGCAGTGCTTTCATCTGTTTTTCGGGTGGATAACCAGGCAATTAGGGCAACTAATCCTGTAAAAGCAATAAAGGAAATTGCAGATAGCATAGTGTGATGTCTTATTTAGTTAGTGGCACTAAAATAGGAATAAAATTTTATGCCTTTTAAATTGATCCTCTGATTTAATTTTATCCTTAATGCGAATCGATAAACATTTCAATATCATTTGCAGAAATCTCAGGGTTTGCACCCTCTGAACCTGCTACCATAGCGCCAACTGCACAGGCATAATCAATAGCCTTCTGAGGGTCTTGGCCTGAAAGAAGTTGGTGGGTGAGAGTTGCTAAAAAGGAGTCGCCGGCACCCACTGTATCGGCCACTTTAATAGGATAGCCTTTGTTGTGGTAGAATTTGCCATCGTACAGAAGTACAGCTCCATCACCTCCTTTTGTGACGCAGATCCGGTCTGTTTTGGTCTGTTCTGAAATGAATTTCATACTTTTCTCAATAGAGGTGGATTCTGATCCCATTCCTTCTGAGATTTCGAGAAGCTCATCATCGTTAAATTTGATAAAGTCGGCTTCTTGCATCAATCGGTCGAGTACAGAAAGATCGTAATGCGGTGGACGTAAATTAATATCGAAGATTTTGTATGACGCTTCTTTAAGAAGATGAAATAGAGTGTCTCTTGAAGTTTCTCCGCGGGCCACCAGGCTTCCAAAAATAAAGGCATCGGAGTCCTTTACAAGTTGTTTGTTGGTTTCGGTCGTCTGAATATCATCCCAGCCCTTAGGATATACAATCTCATAAGAAGCAGAGCCTTTCTCATCTAAAGTGACCTGAACTTCTCCGGTTTGAAACTGATCGCTTTTTTGAATGTACTTGTCATTAAGGCCTCGCATTAAAGCAAAATCAAGAATATCCTGTCCTAAGTCATCATCTCCAACACTGCTGATCATACTAACATCATGATCGAAGGATTTTAATCTCAAGGCTACATTAAGCGGTGCGCCACCAATTTTTTTATGGGTTGGAAAAACGTCCCATAAAACTTCACCAAAACATACTATTGAGTTCGCCATTTTTTAATTGAATAGAGATTAATTTGTGCTAACTGCCTTAAGAACCTTATGAAGTCGGAAATTAGCTATTTCGTTTTTGTCCACTCCTTGAATTTCGAAATTGGTGTAGGGTTCTGACGGGAAGATCTGATTTGTAACGACATAGGAGCCATTGTTCAGAACGATTTCAATTGACGAGGCGTCTAAAACCATATCAAGCTGTATTTCTTTGAGTTCACCAACAGGCATTATCTGAGGAGAAGGGTTGGTAAATTTGGGGCTGAAATTTACCAGTCCCGAATTCGATCTGTCAATCAGGAACTTAGCATTCTCATGGTCATAATTAATAAAATATTCTTCGTCAGAATCATTAGAAAGAATGATTTTAAAACTTTTTAATGTTGTTATCTCAAAGGAGATCTTGCTTTGTTGTAATTCAGGATAATTGAAACTTAAAGGTGGGTTTCCGCCCAGGTCTTCTGAATTAACTGTTTTAAGGATGTCTTCGAATTCCTTCACCAAAGGCGTTTTCAATGCATATTGACCATCTGAACCTACTAATTCAAGTTCTCTTGGCAAGATCATAGCGCTTCTCCATTTGATGGTTGGGGTGGTTATAGCGTAAGCCCAATTGCTCATCCAGCCGATGAAGATCCGACGACCGTCAGGGGTGTTATTATAAGTAACCCCTGCATAGTTATCTGTTCCAAAATCTATCCACTGACTGGATTTCTGGTTTGTAGAAAAAGTTGTGCCATCATAATCGCCAACAAAATAACGTGTTCCTGAACCACCATTTGGCGCTCCTGCTCCGTGGCTTACGATAAGCACCCATTTGTTATCTCCTGTTTCCTCAACCGTCATTTCGAAAAGATCCGGGCACTCCCAAACTCCGAGCTCTTCTGTGTCCTCAAATCGGAAATCGCTTAGTTTCTCCCAATCCTTGAGATTTGGTGATTCGTAAAACTGGACATGGTCCTTGGCAACCAACGCCATTTGCCATGTTTCTCTATCCACATTCCAGAATACCTTCGGATCCCTGAAATCACGAATTCCTGGGTTGGATATGACCGGATTACCGTCATATTTCGTCCATGTTATCCCATCATCCAAACTGTATGCAATGCCCTGGGTTTGAAACAGTATGGAACCTTCTTTTTCTCCAACTGGATCGTGATAGGTAAATATTGCCACCATAGCCCCTTCACCAAATCCTGCAGTATTGGTCTTGTCGATAACAGCGCTTCCGGAAAATATATACCCTAAACTATCAGGGTATAACGCTATAGGTAAGTGTTCCCATTTTAATAAATCTTTGCTCTTGGCATGCCCCCAGTGCATTGGCCCCCAAACCGTGCTGTCGGGATAATATTGATAGAACAAATGATAATATCCTTTGTCATAGACCAGGCCATTAGGATCATTCATCCATTTTTCCTGAGGCGTGAAGTGAAAGGTTGGTCGGTAACTTTCTCTAACTATCTTTTCCTTAATGTTCTCTCGAACCTTATTGGTTTTTTCACACCCAGTTAGTAAAATCGCCAATAGCAAAGAAGGCAGTAGGTTCAGATATTTCATACTTTTTGGTAATGGTCCCCCAAACTCGGTTGACGAATTTAATCTTAATTCAAATGTAATTATTCTTATTAAAAAAAGCTTCTTAATTAAAGAACCAGGGTTGTATTAACCCATATAAAATGTTACTTTTTCTTGATTTAATCGTTCTATTAATATAAACCATATATTCTGCCAACTATAGATATAACTGAAATGAGGACAAGTGAATCAATCAATCAAAGCCCATTATCAATAATACTTTTTGCAGTATTGTTTTTGAGCATAAATCTTGCAAACTGTCAAACTATAACTAATCAGGACGATCTGAGCTGGGCAAAAGAAAATCCGCGACTGAAATCCGGTAATTTACTTGTACCTGAAAACCATGACAATCCTGATGGTAAAAAAATCCATATCGCATATGTCATTGTAAAGTCAAAAGACTCCACTTCTAATGCATACCCTTTGGTATTATTTACCGGTGGGCCAGGTGGCAATACAATTGATCCAGGTTTAGTAGGATTTTTGTCTGATCATCCCTTCAGTGAAAAAAGGGATGTCATTCTATTTGACCAGCGGGGAATAGGCTATTCTTCCTCTTTGCCCAATATGGGGTTTGATTCCTTCGGTATTCTTGCCAGCAATGCTGATGAAAAGAAAGAGCTTGAGTTATCGATACAAATGATTGAAAATTATAAAAAGAAATGCTCAGATCTTGGCATAAATCCGGAGCATTACAACAGTACACAAAACGCCAAGGATGTTGGGGCTCTTTTTGATCATTTGGGGTACGAAAAATATAATCTTTCAGGTGGCTCTTACGGCACTTTATTAGCCAGAATGGTTCAGGATTTTTTCCCGGAAAAGGTACATGTTTCAATTCTCGATTCGCCCGCTTTACTCAGTACAGATTTTCTTCAAATGCGCCTGGAGAACTACTCCCTGTCACTGAAACGAATAATGGACCATTGCAAAACTGATTCAGAATGCAATAAAAAGTATCCAAATCTGGAAGCGGATTATTACAGGTCTATTTCAATTTTGGAAAAACGACCTATAAAAGTTCGTGTCAAGGATTCGATCGATTTTTATATCAATGCACAGGATGGTATCTACCTCTTAAGACGATTGCTCTATCAGGATAATTCCCGAGAAAAAGCTCCAGAATTAATTCAGGCGTTCATAAAAGGTGAGGGAGATATTATTAAAGATGTAGTGGAATTTGAGTATGAACTTACTGGAATACTAAACCTGACCATGCTATTGTCGGTTGAAAAAGCGGAGAGCTTTGATCCAAGAAACACCCCGGAAGTGATTGCTCAGTCCTATAAGAAATATCCTTTAATCCCGGCAAAATTAGGATTTTTTGACGCTTTTTATCAAGCGGGAATGAACTGGCATGAGGGAAATTTACCCATGGAGAAACGGCAGTTCATGGATTCGGAAATACCTACTCTAATATTTGTCAACCGATATGATCCGGTCACTCCTCCAAAAAATGGGCGGCTTTTTAAGGAGAAGTTAAGTAAGGGACAGTTATTTATACTTGACGAAGGCGGTCATGGCGGTGGCAATCGGGAATGCAAATTCCAGGTGATCTTAGACTTCATGGGCGCCCCGGATAAGCCTCTGGACAGTTCGTGCCTGAACATTTATAAAGAGTAAATTTATTCTTAATCTATAATAAAGTGGCTACAAATCCAGGCTTCATTTTTCGAAAAAGATCTGGCTTTTAGAGAGGGTTTGGAGGCCTTTCAGCCAAGTATTGGATTATTTCACCATTAATTTACTCGTTGCAGGTCTCTCCCAAATTCAACTCAGGAAAAAACTATTGATTCTCTAAGTACTTTCAGCCAATGTATAATATAATTGAAATTGAGGAAGCCACTTAAAAATTAAGTCCCATATGAACTATTAATCCCTCCATCATTCTCTGTATCTTTAAATGAAAAATATAATAATATATACTAAATAATTAGCAGCTATTAGTTGACCTTATGCTTAAAAACGATTAACGCGGTAAACTATGATCGAATTGCTTTCCAGAGAATATCCGGCGCCCACAGGAGGTAAAAGAAGTATAGTCATTTCAATACTTTTTGGGCTTTTCGTAGGGTTTTTTCTCCTGTTTTTTGAGCCATTCGAGATCACTGAACAGCCGTATAAATATAAAACATTGAAAATATTGTTCTTCGGGCTAATCTCAACAATTGTTCTAATCGTCTTCTTGGCTTTACTTCCAGAATTTTTTCCGAGGCTATTTAAGAATGAAAATTGGAGAGTAAAACATCAGATCTTATATTATTTACTCATCCTCATTATAATATCAACTCTTAACGGTCTCTATATCAATTATTTAGAAAATCTCGCTTTTAGCTGGGCAAATTATTGGTGGATTATTAAACGGACCGTAATGCTAGGGGCAATCCCGTTATGCTTTTTAATATTGATTGATCACAACCTTAAATTAACCAAATATCTGAATTTGGTACGAGAGCTTCGTTTGCATTTAAATAATATCGATAAGACGTCATTTAAGCAAAAACATAAACTAAAATCACATTCTGATTTCAAGAAAATAATGATAGACGAGAAATCATTTAAGTATGCTGAATCAGAAGGTAATTATTCAACTATTTTTTCACAAATTAATCAATCTGAAGAAAAAAGTCTCCAAAGAATTTCTTTAAATTATATAGAAGAAAACATAACTTCAAGTCACATAATTAGATGTCACAGATCATACATCGTTAATCTTTATATGGTGACTCAAATAACAGGAAATGCACAAGGCTTGAAGCTGGAAATCGAAAATTCTGAGAAAAAAATTCCGGTTTCAAGAAAGTATATTCCTATTATAAAAAGTTTTTTGTCTAATCAATAAAACTTGCCATTGGCAGCAAACTGTTGCCTAATACATCCTTTTCTTGTCGTTTAAATCATATCGTTGTCAATCAAAACAATTAATTGAAATTCAACCATCAAATTAATAGCTTTCGTGATTGTTTAAAATGTCTTAGTTGAATTTGCGAAAATCAAAATGATTAGAATGCGATGACTGTTAAAAAACATAATCAGGGTAAAAGTTATGTTATTCTGCTTTTTGCCATGATTTTATTTGTTTTTTCCAATGGAAGGTGGGTCGTACCCTTAGCAGCTTGGATTGCTCCAATTTTTCTTCTTACTTATTTATCCAGAACTAATGCTTATAAAGGGCTAATTATTCTCTTTGTCCTATTCACCCTTTTCACGTACTTGATGCTCTACGGTATTATCCCATCTCATCTAGGGGTATTGACTTATCTTCTTGTAGTTTATTACGCTTTACTATGGCTTTTCCCGTTTATTATTTATCGCATATTCGCCAATAAAATTTCAGGGTTTTGGAGCACTCTTTTTTTTCCTGTAGCTGCGGTTTCCGTTGAATATTTAAACACCATTTTTTTTGGTTCCTGGGCTTCTGTTTCATACACCCAATTTAATAATCTTGCCCTAATCCAAATTTCTTCAGTCTTTGGTATTTGGGGAGTGACATTTCTTGTTATGTGGTTTGCTTCCTCTGTACATTGGATAATTTCACAAAAATATTGTTGGGTAAAAATCAAAAAGGGAATATTGATCTATTCAATCGTTCTGCTTTCAGTATTAATATTCGGGGAGGTCAGATTAAAGATCAATTCGCCTCAATCTAAAACAGCAACAATAACGTCGTTCACAGCCACTAGGGAAATCAAAAATTATTTCAATGAATTGAAACTACATGGTTATACTTCAAGAATTAAAATGGCGAAAGAAGATCGACCACAATTGGCGTTAATTCTTGATAAGATTCATGACGATATCTTTCAAAGATCAGATGAATTGTTACAACTGGAGACAGAGCTTATATTTTGGCCCGAAGGTATGATTGATGTCCTTGAAGAACAAGAGCCTGATTTTATAAACAAGGCCATTGATATGGCTCGTGACAACAAGGTTTATCTACTGATTTCCTACCTCGTCATTCCTGAAAATAACCCGTCAGATTCGAAGGAAAATAAATCCGTTTTGGTTAACCCAATAGGTTCCGTAGAATGGGAATACCATAAGTCATTTCGGGTTCCTGGATCGACAAATAAAAAGGGAGATCGGGTTTTACCAATTTCAAACACCCCTTTTGGCTTATTGAGTACATCGATCTGCTACGACATGGATTTTACGCATTTGATCAATCAGGCAGGTAATGCTAATATTGATATCATGTTAGTCCCCGCCTGGGATTGGAGCGCAATAAACCCGCTTCATGCTAGAATGGCTGTTTACAGAGCAATAGAGAATGGATTTTCAATGGTTCGTCAAACTGGAGAGGGCTTGTCAATAGCAGTTGATTATTGCGGAAGAATTTTGAATTCAATGGATTATTTTACAACAGATAATCAAGTCATGATTTCACACATTCCAACACGAGGCCGTGCTACAATTTATGCAACTATTGGAGATCTTTTTGCGCAGTTCTCTCTTGCGTTATTGATTTTTGGAATGATTAGGGTTAAAATAAAGCGTCTGAATTAACCTCTAATAATAAATTATTCGCATTTTAACATCGACGATTAGAGGTAGAGTAATTATAATTTCATGAATATAACTAAACTTACATCTTTCCTTATCCTGTTGCCTTCGTTCTTGGTAGCCCAAAATTTGGTCGATTTAGAAGTTAAGGTGACCGGCATAAAAAAATTAAGTGGGAAAGTGAGAATATGCTTGGTTCATTCAAAAGAGGATTTTCTAAAAAATTGCTATCAGTCTCAGGACATAAAAGTAGGGTCTCACGAAGTGACTGCTGTTTTTCATGATCTAGAACCAAAGGAATACGCGATAAGCATCTATCATGATGAAGATGATAATAATGAACTTAACAGCAATTTTTTAGGAATTCCCAGAGAAGACTATGGATTTTCCAATAATCCAAAATCAATGTTTGGCCCACCTAAATATGAGAAATGTACATTTCAACTTAAATCTAATAAACAAGTTGTTATCTGGTTATAGTCCAATATAATAATTGCCTTTCAATAACCATTATCCCTTTAATTGAAAAAAAGCATTTACTTGAATACAATTTTTCGCCCACGTCCATTCCATAAAAAAGCCCCAGCTTGAGTAGGGGTTTCATGTCTTTGACCTCATAGTTTAAAAGATGGGGTCCAACAATAAGTCTTTGTTGAAAAGTTTTTGGTTCGCAATAATTGTTATATTTTTTATTGATCAAACAAAGTATGATGAAATTGAACGACACCCATAGAAAACACTATGTCGCCGTAATTGGCGGTTCAATTTCTGGTAGTGAGGCTGCTAGCGTATTATCAAAAAACGGATTTCGGGTTGTGGTTTTCGAAATGAATGCCCTGCCATATGGAAAAATTGAAGATGGGTTGCCCAGTTGGCATATAAAATTACGCGACAGGCAGCAAAGAGAAATAGATAAAAAGCTCGATCAGGAAAATATACGATATGTGCCACATGTGAAGATAGGGGAAACCATGTCTTTTCAGGATCTGATCGATAATTGGGGATTTACGGCCATTATCCTGGCTAACGGGGCCTGGAAGGACAGGGGACTCCCAATAGAAGGGGTTGAAAAATTCCGGGATAATGGGTTGATCTATCAGAACGACTTTATCTACTGGTTTAATCACAAACATGAACCTGACTATAAGGGCAGGCAATATCAAATCAGGGATAATGCGGTTGTAGTTGGAGGCGGATTGGCATCCTTGGACGTTGTGAAAATATTTATGATTGAGCTTGTTAGTGAGAGGCTTAAATCGCGTTTTGATATTGAAGTAGACATTTTCACCATTGAGAAATCGGGAGTTGATGCCGTTTTGGAGAAATATGGAGTTGATTTTAATCAACTGGGTATTGAAGGTGTAACCCTGGTATATAGAAGAACTGCGCGGGACATGCCATTTAAATCGCCCAGGGACCAAAGCCCGGAAAGTATTGAAAAGGCTAAAAACGTATCTGAGCATTTGCTGAAAACTAATCTCGAGAAATATAAATTCAGGTTTAAGCCGTTGCACATGCCTTCTGGTATTGTTGAAGAGGATGGTGCCTTGGAAGGATTGATTCTCCAAAAGGTTGAAATAAAGGACGGTAAAGTCATGCCATTGGATAATGAAACAGAAGTTCTTAAAACTGATATGGTAATCTCTTCCATAGGTAGTCTTCCGGAGCCAATAGAAGGCTTAAATTATAAATGGGGCTCGCTTAAGATGAAGGAGGGTGACGACTACCATGTATTCGGGTATGATAATGTCTTTGCCGTAGGAAATGCCGTAACCGGGCGAGGGAATATCCAGGAATCAAAACAACATGGACGAAGGATCACCAGGGAGATTATTGATAAGCACCTAACAGAAGATGCCCTTGAGGAATGGCTGACAAATTTGAATACCTCTATACAGGAAAGTACATCCAAACAAATCCACTCAATTGTTCAGGAGATAAGTGGAAAAGACATTCAGCCGGATGATATTATTGACAGTATTTTACGAAAAACAGAAGGATTAAATGATCTGCATGGCTATTCCAACTATGCCGAATGGGTCGAGAAACACAAACCTGTTCGTTTGGAAGATCTTCTGGAGAATAGAAAATAATAAGTTCCCGCTATAGCTGTTAATGCTTAGCTTTTAGTTTTTGAGCCACGCTATCATAATATTCCTGGGTAAGTACTTCAGTCCAAGTCGTTGGTTTGTCGCCACCATATAAAGCTAAGTAAGTCACATCGCTTTCCTTTGTGGACGAGTGCCAGTGCTCTGTGTCTTTTTCACATTTAATCACATC
>JABDPU010000043.1 GCA_013042625.1 Flavobacteriaceae bacterium
AAGTGCAATTGTTTCTTTCCTTCCAGAAGTCGAGATAGTTATCATTCGAAACGATTTTACCTCTGCTTTTTCCGCGTTTGAAAAGGCGCACATCTCCTCCGTCATAAGGCACTAACGGATCATCAGTACCGTTCATTACCAAAACTGCTACCGGTTTCTCAGGCTTGCATTTAGGCAAGTAATCCTCCGAAAGTGAGGCCGTTAATATGGCACCGCCGCGAAACAGGTCAGCGCGGTCACAAAGCAATCGGGAACTCATAAATCCACCGTTTGACATGCCTGTTGTAAATATCCTGTCCATGTCAATTTCAAATTCCTTTTTTATTTCATCTATAATAGCAGCGATAAAACCTACATCATCAACATCGCGGTTTTGTGGTTTCAGATGTGCCGTTCGGCCATCGTTCCAATTCCTGGCAATAGCGTCCGGATACACTACGATAAAGCCTTCGCGATCTGCAATCTTATTAAACTGCTTGTAGGTCAGCCCGGGAGTGCCTTTTCCTGTTCCACCACCACCATGTAAATGGAATAACAAGGGAACAGCTCCCTGAAGTTTTTCAGCAGGTGGCAGATGGATCCAATAGGTCCGGTTTCGTTCCTGCCATTCGAGATAATGTTTGGTTAGTTCAGGTGCTGCGGTTTCTTCAGGTTTAATAAAACCCAAGGAACTAATCAGAACAGTTAAAGAAATTAATATCAGACGCATACTTCCTTAACGATTATCGGGCCTGATTTGTTACATATAAGGGATGTCCTTATTTGGGTTTTTTGGCGACAAGCCTGATAACGGAGCAATCACCATCATGGTATTCCCCTTCTTTCAAATAAAGCGTTTCTTGCTCTAATAATTGAATGTCAAGATCCTTGAAATCGTCTTTTAGCTTTTCTTTATCGAAGAGCATATCGATATTTTTTGGTCCACCTGCCTTTGGATTTACGCTGTTAAATTTAACCTGAGTGGTATGAAATCCCTCTAGTATCAGAATTCCGCCTGGTTTAAGAAAATGAACTAATTTCCGATGACAGGCCTGTCGATGTTCAGGAGAAAAATGTGCAAAGACCAGGGCAATGACATCGAAATGATTCAAGGGATATTTGGCCGACAAGCAATCATGAATGTTGTATTTCAACTCAACACCTTTTTCGGCAGCCAGTTTGAGTGCTTTGTTCTTAGCTGCCGAACTAATATCAAAGGCAGTTACCTCCCATCCTTTTAGTGCGGCATAAACGCCATTACGCCCTTCGCCATCCGCAGGAAGCAACAAAGAGCCGCGTGCTAATTGATTCAGCTGAGCTTTAAAAAACAAGTTGGGTTCTGTGCCATAAGCATAATCGGGACTGCTAAAGCGTTCATTCCAGAATTCCGTCCTCAAGTTTAAATTGGTTTTATTCGCTTGGTTTGATCTTACAAGTATTGATTCCTACTAGGCTATATAATCCGCAGGTACCCACCAGGCTGGTTAGCAGGAAAACCACAGCAACAACAAGTGCAACAATGCCTAAGGTTCCGGTTAAGGTTCCGGAGAAATAGAGATAAGCCAGAACGGCTGCGATGATGATTCGAATGATACGATCGGCATTACCCATGTTCTTTTTCATGATGTAGAGATTTTAGTTAGTTAATAAGTTTTTGAACCATAACCACAGCCACATAAATGATCCCGATGCAAAGGACACAGGATATGATCAGTTTGACAACCTTGGTTCTGTTCATGAAATAAAGTTAATTAAAATGAAGAACATGGCAAGTATTGAGTTGTGATTGAAAGATTTAGGCCTTTTGATAATTTGTACAAGTAAAATTATGCACCCTTTTTAATCATATGTTTGACATCCATAATTACAAGAATTATATTTGTAACACACCGACCCATTCACTTAAATCATGAAAAAATTCTTGAAAAAAACCCTGATCATACTTGCATCTATATTAGTGCTTATTCTAATAGTCGGTTTCATTGGCTGGAGCACTTATAAATCCAACGTGCTGTCCTTTGAGAAGGACTATCCAGAAAAAACCGATATTGAGACATTGACCGAAAATGGATATCAATTCTCCGATCGCAATGGTAACGGACAGCTGGATGTTTACGAGGACGATCGAAAATCGATTAAAGAGCGTGTAGCCGACCTATTATCACAAATGAGCGTAGAGGAAAAGATCCATGTCCTCAAGGGATCAGGGATGGCATCGGCCATAGGACTAACTGAACCTGGTGAAGGCATTCCCGGTGCAGTAGGTACCATTGTTCCTACTCCTCGTTTAGGCATTCCTACTGTATATTTATCAGATGGGCCTGCCGGACTTCGTATTGAACCTTTAAGAGAAGGTGAAGACAGAACCTATTATTGTACTGCATTTCCTATTGCTACTTTACTGGCTTCTACCTGGAATACCGACCTGGTTCATGAGGTTGGCAATGCAATGGGCAATGAAGCCAAAGAGTACGGAATTGACGTGATCCTGGGTCCCGGGGCTAATATTCACCGTCATCCTTTTTGTGGACGGAACTTCGAATATTATTCAGAAGATCCTGTGTTGAGCGGGAAAATGGGCGCGGCCATAATTAATGGCATTGAATCAAATGGAATTGGAACCTCGGTCAAACATTTTGTGGCTAACAACCAGGAGACCGAGCGAACCCTGAATGATGTGATCGTTTCCGAAAGGGCGATGCGAGAGATCTATTTGAAAGGTTTTGAGATCATTGTTGAAGAAAGTCAGCCATGGACCATCATGTCATCCTACAATAAAATAAACGGCACTTATACTTCCCAGAGCAAGTATCTGCTTACCGATATTCTGAGAGACGACTGGGGATTCGAAGGCCTGGTCATGACCGATTGGTTTGGTGGAAGAGATGCCGCAGCTCAAATTACGGCTGGCAACGACCTTCTTGAGCCCGGAACAAAAAAACAATGGAAGGCCTTAAAAGACGGTTATGAAAACGGTGAACTGTCAATTGATGCCATAGATAAGTCGGTTAGCAGGATCCTGGAATTGGTATTTAAAACCAGGAAAATGAAGAATTACGAAAACGGGAATAACCCCGACCTCGAAGCTCATGCCGCAATTACCCGACAGTCGGCTTCCGAAGGGATGGTGTTGCTGAAAAATGAAGATGTACTTCCGTTAGAAACTGAAAAAAATGTTGCACTACTGGGAGTTACATCCTACGATTTTATTGCAGGTGGTACCGGATCTGGAGATGTAAATGAAGCCTATACGGTATCACTTGAAGAAGGTCTTGAGAAAGCCGGATTCGTCATTAACGCAGAGGCTAAAGATCTTTTTGAGACCCATAAAAAAGCCAATGCTGATGACTTTGTGAAACCCGAGGGATTAGCCGCCATGTTCAATCCGTATATTCCGCCGGAGATTACCTATACTTCAGATCAGCTCAAAGCCATTGTTTCAAGCTCGGATGTAGGTGTGCTGACCATTGGCAGAAATGCAGGTGAAGGTGGCGACCGTGTTGAAACAGATGATTTCTTGCTTAAGCCCTTGGAGCTTGATATGATCAAGGCCATAACGGATGCGTTTCAATCTGCCGGTAAAAAACTTATTATTGTACTGAACATTGGGGGCGTTATTGAAACGGCTTCATGGAAAGATCAGCCAGATGCGATTCTTCTGGCCTGGCAGGGTGGGCAAGAAGGCGGTAATTCTGTGGCAGATATTCTGAGCGGAACAATGAATCCAAGCGGAAAATTACCAGTGACATTTCCTGTTCACGTCGACGATCATGCGTCCAATGCCAACTTCCCCAAGCAAGGTGGACACATGTCACTGTATGGCCTGGCCTACAGGAGCATGTTTCCCAAAAAGGAAAGACCTGATGATGAAAAGGTCAGAAACATAGATTATACCCATTACGATGAAGGGATCTATGTAGGCTACAGGCATTTCGATAAGGCCAAATTGGACGTATCCTACCCATTTGGATACGGACTGTCCTATACCGAATTTGAATTTTCAGAAATAAATATTGAGCAGGCAAATGACAGCATAACTGTCGCTTTAAACGTTACCAATAGTGGTCAGTATGCGGGCAAAGAAGTGGTGCAGCTTTATGTGTCAAAGCCTGATTCTGGAGTAGACCGACCGATAAGAGAACTCAAAGGATTTAAAAAGACTAAGAATCTGGAGCCCGTTGCAGTTCAAACTATTTCTATGAGTATTCCCGTTTCTGCATTGCGTTATTGGGATGAAGAAAAGGCCAAATGGTTGCTTGAAGGTGGTTTATATGAGTTCCATATCGGTACATCATCCAGGACTATTGAATTAAGCGCCGAAATCGAGTTGTAATTAACAAGCCGAACTTATTTAAATGCCGGTAAGATATAATCCTCGATCACACCAAACTGCCTGACTTTGGAGGTGTAATTTCCTCCGGTAAAGACAACTGCAGCCTCGTGATCGGGCATGACTATTATTTTCTGTCCGCCCCAGCCTCCGGCCCAATAGATGTTGTTTTCCTTTCCTGCTTCGGTGAAGGTCTTGGTCCACCAGGAATAGGAGTATCCCGATCTACCATAGTCCTCACCGGGAACCTTGATCGATAAATTAGCCGGGTAGGGCATAGCGCTTTTCTCAATCCAGTCTTTTGTCAGGATCTGCTGACCGTTCCATCGCCCGTCTTCCAGAAAAGTAACACCCACCTTTAACATGTCGCGTGGCTTAAGAAGTAATCCACCAGCCGCTTCAATCACCCCATTAGGAAAACGCACGTTCCAGTCGGCGGAATCAATTCCAAGGGGATCAAATAAATATTTTTGAGAAAATTCATCTATGGCCATACTCGTGGCATGCCTGATGATCTCACCAAGAAGAATCTGGTTGCCACCATAATAAGAATAGTGGGTTCCGGGTTCATACCTGAGTTCCCCTTCCAGGATAAAACTGACCGGGTCCTTATCAGAAAACCAAATCCCTATAATAGGATTTTTATTGCTGCTGTAAGGCGCATTCCATTCATACCATTCAAGACCCGGGGTCATGGTCAGAAGATGTTCAATGGAAATCTTGTCCTTTCCGTCGGTTTTCAGATGTTGATGGTCTGGCAGGTAATCGAAAATGGATTGATCTACCGATTCTATAAAACCTTTTTCAATGGCGATACCAATGCATGTAGATGTGATACTTTTAGTATCCGACATAATACTGTGTGGCCGGTCCTTGTCAAAATTAACCCATTGGCCCTGGTGAGCCGGGGCGTCCCATTTATAGGTGTAGCCAGGGAAGTACTCCTCAAGCACTAATTTACCTTTCCTGTAGATCAAAATGCTATGTACTGCTCCATAGGCACCGTTGCGAATACGGGTGACCGCCTCTTGAATGAGGCTGGTGTCGATGCCTGCATCACTTAAGGTTCCAACCGTAATTCCGTCTTCAACTTGTTCCGGAATTCTATAGTTATAGGGGTTTTCTGAATAGGACTTGCAGCCCAAAATCAATACCGGCAACAACATTAAAGGTATCAGGTTCGCCAAAAGAGTTTTGAAGTGATGGGCTTTCATAATGAATACGTTTAAATGTATAGCAAAAACAATCCTAAAATTACTCAAGTGTGAGTGAACTTAAAAGGACTATTATCAGGTTTTGGGAATTAGGTGTTAGGTGTTAGGAATTGGGTGTTAGGTAACGGGTAACGGGTAACGGATAACGGATTACGGGTAACGGGTAACAGGTAACGTATCACGGTTAGTGTCTCGATAGGTTGTTGACACGACACTCGAACTAACAACCTTGGTCACATCGAGTGCTGAGCGAAGCGAGATGTATCGAGATGAGGGACAAGGTACTAGAATAGCTGATTAAGTCACTTACTTTTTATGATCTAATCCAAATCCTATGAGGGTATTGGTGATTTCCCAGATTGGGTCCAGCACCGCCTGGTTACTTAACAATGCAACGGTCACCCCTTGTTCTCGATAAGAGATCAGCAGGGCGCTGGTACCGGATTGTCCGCCGATGCGATGACATACCCATCCGTGTTTATTGTGTTTCCAGATATTCCATCCCAGTCCGGCATTTTCGTCCAAAACCTCACCGTTGAATTCAATGGCCTTAAGCATTTGATCAACATGGTCATTGGTAATCAGCTTTCCATTTCTCCAGGCCTCGTAAAATAACAAAAGGTCTGAGGCTGTTGATATCAGCCCGCCTGCTGGATAGATGTTGCTCAAATCATTATCGACATCAGGGATAATCTCATTGCCTTTCTTTTTGTAAAGCTTAGCCTGGGCCGAATTCATGTTGTTGCGATCTTCGATAAAGGTATTCGTCATTCCCGCCTTTTCTAATACTAATTCCTTAAGGTTGTCGGCATATGACTTACCAGTCGCAGCTTCAATAACAGCACCTAGTAATGTAAAGCCGTAAGAAGTATATTTATACCTGGTTCCGGGTTCGAATTTTAGTTTCCTGCTTTCAAATAATCTGCTGGCATCTCTTAAATTTTCATAGTGAACAAATGACCGGGTTTCTTTTCCTTTATAATGATCGATGCCTGATGTATGACCTAACAAATGATTGATTTTTATAGGTCCTTTCTTATCTAAAGGATAGTCAGGCAGATATTTTTGAACCGGATCCTGCAGATTAAGTTTGCCCGTCTTTGATAAACGAAGCACCAATGCTGTGGTT
>JABDPU010000048.1 GCA_013042625.1 Flavobacteriaceae bacterium
AAACAATGGGGTTTTTTCCCCATCCAAAGCTTTTGTGATGACATCATCCAGACTCTGAAACGTCACAGGAGAAATTCTTGCCACCACACCCTGGTGATTTTGCTTACTGAGCCGGTCCAGTTTTTCAACAGGAACATAGGAACAGGAAATTCCCTCGTCTCTAAGCAACTTTTCGAGTTGATGAATAAGTTGGCCGCGAAGCCCTTTCTGAATAAAGACCTTGTCTATAGACTTCCCCGAATGGACAGCTTCCATCACCGCCCGAATACCAAAGATTTGCAATTGCTCTTTCATCGATATTAGTTGGGAGGCGAAATTAAAAAGCTTTCAACGGGGCCATCATTACAAGCAACAAGAATGTAATCCTTACCGTCAACAGAAACCATTTCAAGTGACTTGGCATCGCCATTGATGTACAATCCGGTCTTGTCCGGCGTTTCAACAGAATAGTTGTCCTGTCCGTTGGAAAGCAGTACCAATCCAAATGGATTATCCAATCGTGGGGTTTCCACCTCAGTCTCGTAAATGTTGCCAACCAGAATTAGATCTTTGAATCCATCCTTATTTAAATCATGGCTAAGAGCATCCATAACCGGCATGATCTGAGCCATATTGGGGAGTTTAACAGTCTCAAAACTGCCATTTCCTTTGTTCAATAGCACCAGGGATTCAAATTCGGTGGCCTCCCTCTGGTAGGCGGTCAGTATTTTTTCGCCATAAATATCTTCAAGGGTTGAATTAGCAAATTCGAAATAACTCGGAATTTTTTCTGAAATGAATGGCATTTGCTGTGAGGAACATTCTCTTCCCCGGGCAGGAACGAAGGCATCGTTATATTTATAACTTAGAACCACGTCATGGGATCCGTTCTCATCGAAATCATCGGCATATACCCTAAGTGGTTTTTCTGCAGACACTTTAAACTTGATGTTCTTTCCAACATTTCCAATAAAATAATCCTTAAGGCCATCATTATTGAGGTCGGTTTCAGTCACGTCGAACCACCAACCTGTTTTGACATCTAAACCGCTCTGGGAAGAGATATCGGTAAAAGTGCCTCCATCGTTCTTGAACAGGCCGATATGCGTCCATTCACCAACAGCTATGAAATCATCCCATCCGTCATTATCGAAATCGGTTGTAATTACTGAATTAACCATTCCAAAGTCTTCAAAATCAGGAGCTACTGTTCCGGTTTTATTGGTTAAAGTACCGTTGTTGTTTTCATAGATGATGGAAGGTTCATGAAGCGGATATTTCTGTGGGACGATACGGTTCCCCACGATTATATCAAGATCACCATCCTTATCATAATCTATTTTTGATACTGTTTTCCCACTGATGGTGTAATTGTTAATTTCCGTTGCTTGGACAGCTGTAAAATTCCCTGAACCATCATTAAGGTATAACCTGTCTGCCAGTTGTTTTGAGCGTTCTACAAATTCACTTCCACCGCTAACCACATAGAGATCCAGGTCAGAATCACCGTCGAAATCTAACAGGAGGGAAGACATGTCCTCAAATGCCCGATCAGACTGAAAGGCTTGAACAGTCTTCGGACTGAATCCGTTCGCCGATTGAATAAATAGCTGTCCGGCCTGGTTCAGGGCACCTCCGATGTAAATATCGTCTCGTCCATCGCCGTTAACATCTCCTTTAGCCATTCCCGGCCCCAGTGTTGATTGTTTATAGGGCAGGAGCACCTCTTTGTAAAAGTCGTTGAATTCGTTCTCCTTATGACTGAAGTTCAGAAGAGTGCTTTTTTCAAACCAATAATTGTCTGATTTACTGCCATCAACAAACGGACTGGCTTCAGATTCATTGAATACCAAGGTTGAATTCGGCTCAATACCGGTTTTGACTTGTTGTTTACCTGATGGCCAGCTTACTTGTACACTATCGATTTTGTTGATCTCTCCTAGTCCGAAATGTACAGTGGGATCAACTGCAGAAATATATCCTCTAACCCGTTTTGATTCTTTGGAGCGTTTTAATCCATTAGAATAAAAGGTCACCTTGGCGAAATTTTCTGATAGTTCGCCATTAGTCACAACTTTAAGGTAATTGCCCTGGTTGTTCTCTACAGTCATATTCTTGAACAGAAACGAATCCATATCCATATTGTTCACCACAATGTCAAGGTCACCATCATTATCAAGGTCGGCATATATAGCGCCATTGGAAAATGAAGGCTCATTGAGTTCCGATAGTGCAGTGACATTCTCAAATTTGAGTTCACCTTTGTTTTTATAAAGAATATTTGGAAGTTTTTCTGAAGGAAGCTCATTATAGATCTGATCCTTTAACGCTAATGGAACATTGCCACCGTATTGCTGACGAGCTCTTGCGACTTTCATTCTTGAATCATTATCAAGCGCATATCTCCTGTAACCATTCGAGACATAAACATCCTCCAAACCATCATGATTGGAATCAAAGATCAGTGTAGCCCAGCTCCAGTCAGTTTTGGCCATTCCTGTAAATTGAGCCACATTTGTGTATTTGTTGTTTCCCATATTCAGGTGAACGGAGTTGAACATATACTGGTATTGCAATCCAAGATCATCGATAAGGAGATTAAAACGCGGTACGTTCATGGAAGCCATGAGGGTTTTCGACCGGATATGATCACTAGAAGCCATATCGAGGACAAAAATATCCTTTAGATTATCATTATTCAGATCGGCAATGTCAAGCCCCATACCGTAGAATGAAACCTGATTGGTTGAAGATTTGATCTGGTCTGTAAAAGTGCCATTCCTATTATTGATGTACATGGCATCAGGCACATAATAATCATTGGCAATATAGAAGTCTAACCAGCCATCATCGTTGATATCACTAACACAAAGCCCTAACCCAAAGGTGGGTTTAAGCATACCCGCTTGTTCTGTCACATCCACGTACTGACCAGATCGGTTTTCATAAAGATGACTGCTATTTTGTTTAAGAAGATTTTTATCGCTCAATATTTGATAAAAACGATCTGGATCTGTTCCGTAGAAATCATTTTCATTCATGACCACACAATCCAGGTCTCCGTCCTTGTCATAGTCGAAAAAAGCCGTTTGTGTACTGATTCCGGGATCATCCAGGCCATATTCCGCAGCAGCCTCTTTAAAGGTAAGGTCTTTTTGATTGACCAGGAGAATATTTTTACGTTGCTCTGATTCATAGGGCCCACCCTGTGAAATATAGATGTCCATCCATCCATCGCTATTAATATCGACAAAGGTGATGCCACTCGACCAGTATTTATTTTGATTGATATTGGCAGTTTCGGTGATATCCTCAAAGGTAAGGTCTCCTTTATTTATGAAGATTCGATTCTCAACCTGGTTGGCGCAAAATACAATATCCATCAAGCCGTCATTATTAAGGTCTTCAACACCAACGCCCGATCCGTTATAGAAATAATCGTAGTCGAACAGGTTAAACTTTGTTGCAACATCGTGTTCGATCTGATTAATAAATTTTAAGCCACTCGAGTCTGGAGATACTTTAATGTAATTTGAGTATGTTACTTTAACAGGGCTATCCTTAATCTTAAGATTATCGGGATTGTCATTTTTACAAGAGAAATTAATAAGGACTAAAGAGAAAAAGAGCATTTTCCAAATAAAACCGGAACGTTTCATAGAAGGGAGTTTTAAGACTAACAAATTTACGAAAGCCTGTACAAAAAGACTCATATGAAAGGATGTAATGTATATATTAAGTAAAAAAAAAGAGCTTTCATTTGAAAGCTCTTTTTAATTTATGTGTAAGTATTAATTACTGTGCACAAAGTGTAACCGGCAGTAGACCAGGAGTTGGTTCTGGACCAAAATCTCCTAATAATTGTCCGGCAGGTCCATAAATCTGGAAAGTTACCTCACCAGGGAATGAATCTCCAGTATATTCCCAAGTCAATGTGTCAGTGCCCGAGGGTACATCAACAAACTCAGTAGTACTTAGCCATCCACAGCATGGAGGTCCACCTGCGTAAGAACTGGTCATCGTTACAGAGATTACGGTGTCATCGATTGTAACCAAAATACCATCGGCACTTTGCCATCCGTCACCGTAAGAATCCTGCATATCAACCTGGTAAGTACCTGGTTCAGGAGAACAAGTGATCAAGGCATTGTACCTGAATGGAGACGAGAAGAATCCACCGGTAATAATACCAGCTGCACTTGATTGTCCGTAAGTCCTTCCATCAGTCAGATTCACACGAAGTTCTACTTCATAGATATCACCAGGCGCATAATCAGCTGGAGATAATCCCATAGCAGCAGTAGCTTCACCAAAAGTTACATCGGCAGTTACTCTAGGAAGACCAACAGGTCCTGTAGAGAATTCAGAAGCCGGGTATGACTTTACAAAAGCTTCACTTGCTGGAGTAGTCCCGTTATCACTTGTCAGGTCTCTGATCCGAACAAAGAGATCAACACTTTCTAAAAGGGCGCCATCTTGCTCGTCCTGCTCTTCAACAGTTACAGAGAACTGAGAGTCGGCAACACTTGAATTAAGGGTGGCGTTATTCACACTGATGGTTCTAAGAATCGCACCAGTGGTGTAATCAAACACTTCATCAATAGTGTTTTGAGAATCCTCACATGCATTGAAGGATACTACTACTAATAAAGCTGTTAGAATTTTTAATAGGTTTTTCATCACTTTCTTTTTTTTTAATTAGCGGTACTAGTTGCACCAGAATCCCAGAAAACTTGAGTGTTATTATCAGTTCTCTGCGTAATATTTGGATTTGCAATGGCTTCATTCGTTGGGTAAAGAAGCGTTCTTGGATATGGTCCAGGAACTTCTTCTATACTTCTCATCATCGTATCTGGTCCACCAGTTCTTCTAACATAGTTCCATCCGTCAGCAGCACCACCGTACATGGCAATAAAGTATTGCTCTCCGTGCAGATCCCATTTACCCTTTGTAGTTGGCCATCCAAATCCGTCAAGTACAGACTCGGTTGGAGCACTATCGAATTCAGCAACTTTATTAGCTATAAAATCAGAAATATCAACATCATCGGGTGCATTACCATAATCACCGGTTGCATCACGTGCTCCGAATTCAGCTACAAAATCGATAGAGTTTGTAATTCCAGCTTCGTAATACATAGTTGCCATTGCTGGCTGATTAGATGCAAGATAAGCTTCAGCTTTCCAAAAATCTACATATGAAGCCATAAGCACAGGAAGGATTCCGGCACCTTGTGCGCCTCGTCCTAAACCAACTTGTTGTCCAAGGTTAGGGAATACACCGACATAAGGGAATGCATCTGCAATTCCATCGAATGATCCACCAACAGGGTAAACACCTGAAGCAGTCCTCAAGAAGTTATCTGGAGGTGTACCTTCATCGTTTCCATGTGCACGACCCCAGTAACCTAGTCTCATAGAGCACCAGTAATCTTCGTCCGGAGTAAACTGTAAGTGAGTTGGAGTTTCCTGAAGTGAACACTGTAGTGTTTCACCGTTACCATCACCACTAGAGATGTAGATTGCACCCGGAGGTCCAAATAAACCATTTACATCTTCGAATAATGAGAAGTTACCAGGAGTTCTCCAGTTCTGACGGAAGAAGTAGTAACGTCTACGTGGGTCATCATTAGATGACAACTCACCGAAATCACCGGCCATTAGATCCATCAACCAGTTAGACTGGTAAATGTTGGCACCGTCTGAACGATAGTCTGCATCGTAATCAGGGTGACGTGTATCAGGATTTAACTCGTTTGTTCCGTATTCAAAATAGAAATCATCGCCAGCACCAAGAACATTGGAAGCGCTGATTACTGCAGGATAATCACCTGTAGTAAGATCAGCTCTCATTTGAATGGTGTTGTTCAATCGAATCCATTGTTCTATACTCGACGAACCAGGTGATCCTTGTGCAAAGAACATATCCAGGATATCATTCACGATAAGTTGGTCGTTATTGAAATCTGTCAATGCAGATTGTAAAAGGCCTTTACCTTCAGCTAAGATTCCTTCAGCAGCAGTGTAAACAGATGCGTCATCGTCTACAATGGGTTGTGGGAAATCCGGATCAAAAGCCTCATCCCACACAATGTCACCAAGGTAATCAACCAAAAGCATCATTAAATGAGCCTGCATGGTTTTAGATGCTCCAATATGGAATGACAGATTAAGTGTTTCATCAGCTGCCGCTTTCGCTTCCATTGCCGCAATGTCTGGTATCATAGATGTGTAAAGCGATGCCCATGGTCCATTCATTGTATTTGGACCAAAGTTATTGAAGTAGTTCCTACCGAACATATAATCAGAACGGCTAAGGTCTCCTCCAATTGCATTAAAAGTATCTATTGCATTCCTGTAACTCAACTGTATATTGTTGAACAACAGGGCTGGATCTGCTTGATCTTCAGCAAGAGCGTTTGGTGATGCTAATTCTTCTAACTCTAAAGTCTCACAAGAATAAAACATCGTCCCAGTTGCTAGAACTGTTAGGATTAAAAATTTATAAATTCTCTTCATGATTTGTGTGTGTTTTTTAATGAGATGCAATTTCCTATAAAAGGTTGCGTCTTCTTATTCACTATTTTTTATTAGAATGATGCTTTTATACTTAATCCGTAACGCTTAGAACTTGGTCCGTTAAGATAATCAAATCCACGACCGTTACCAATACCAACACCAGCTACGTTAGGATCGAAATTCGAACGTTCCGGAGTGTTGTACGCATCATACCAAAGGTTGAAACCACTGGCTGTGATAGAAAGGGCTCCAAAAGGAGTCTTTTCTAAGAACTTGTCAGAGAAACTGTATCCAAAAGAAATCTCCTGCAGACGTATTACAGAACCATCGTATATAGTAAGTTCCTTAGGACCGAACAATACGTTGTTAAAGTAATAAGATGAGTTATTAATCTGCAAGGTGTTCTCTTCACCTGTTCCGATGTTTACACCAGGAAGAATAAATGTATTCTTTCTGTCTTCAACTATCAAACCACGACCGAGAAGTGTTGCAACTGTAGCAGCAGCAATATCTCCGCCTTTAGTGTGACTCACCTGGAATCCAAGGTTAAAGTTCTTGTATGACAAGGTGTTGATGAAGTTCATCACATAATCCGGGTTCGGGTTACCGATGATTGGCGTAATGTTACGGCAATTTTCCAGAATAGTCTCGGTACATGGATTAGTATTATTCTGGTTTACAGAAATAGCATTTTGAATTCTGTAGTTACCTGAAGTATCAACAAGGAAGTTTCCATCTGCATCTCTTTCAATTGCTGTACCAACAATCACACCTAGCTGCTCACCACGGATTGCGGCATTAGCACCAAGTACCGGGTTAGTTGAACCAGCATAAAGGATTTGATCATCGTCCTGCTCTGTAACAATCTGCTCACTTGTAGTGAAGTTCACACGAGAGTTCCAGTTGAATCCATCATCATCGCTACGGAAGATGTCAACACCAAGGTCAACTTCCCATCCGTCTCCTTCTACCTTACCAATATTCTCTTGAGTTTGGCTAAATCCGGTTGATGGAGGAAGCGGCTTGAATACGATCAAGTCTTCAGTAGTTCTGTCGAAATAAGAAACACTTGCATTAACACGGTTACTTAAGAAACGTGCATCAAATCCAACTTCAAATTCAGAAACAAGCTCGGGCTTAAGATCAGGATTTGGACGGAAGTTACTGATCGTATTGGTTACAATACCAGTAGGTCCACCAGCAATACCACCTCCAACTTGAGTTGATTGTCCCGCTGTTGCTACGGTTGGATATCCTGTTGGGAAACCAGCAGACTGTCCAAGACCGGCACGGATCTTAAGGTAGTTTAATCCTTTATCTGAACGCAAACCTTCGAAAGCTGCTGTTGGCAGGAACGAAGCACTTACAGATGGATAAAATTTGCTATTATTTTCTGTCGGAAGGTTGGATACCCAATCCTGACGACCAGAAACAGAAACGAAAACAAAGTCATCATAATCAAATGAAGCATCACCAAATACCCCAAGGATATTACGCTCCTGAAGGAACTGAATTGGTGACTGAGTCAAATAGTTATAGTGTCTTGTGATACCATAAACGATCTGACCTGAACTGGCTACACCCTGCTGATCGAACTCTCTTGAACGAGATGTTGCACCAGCTGTAAAAGTAAGACCAAGCTTTTGATCATTAGTAAGTGTGAAATCTCCGGTAAGAGCTGCGTAGTGATCCCAGATTCTTACGTTGTTATCCCATGTATTCAGGAATCCGAATACAGCGTTGTTAAAGTTAACACCACCCTTATTAGACTGGGCATTGTTTCTTTCGTTATAGAAATCGATACCTGCACGATAAGTCAACTGCAGATTCTCTGTAAAATCATAAGAGATCTGAGCAGTACCGAATACACGGTTAGTCAACTGACCGTTCTGTGCATTTGCAACAGACCAGCGCGGGTTGATGATGTCGTTACCATTACGATAGTAAACACTACCACCGGTTTCAGGAACTTCCCATTCAAGACCCATAAGGTCAACGTTTCTTGGTGTAAAGAATACGTTACCAAATGTTGACCATCCTAAAGTACCGTTACCACGAGATGCAGCAACCGGAGGCGATACAACATTGTTCCTTGAGAAGTTAATAGAAGCCTGAACAGTAAACTTGTTTGAAAGTTTAGCACGACCACCAACAGATAATGTATTTCTTACAATCTTGTTACCTGGAGTAAATCCTGTTTCATCAAGATGTCCATAGTTTACATTGTAAGACAGGTTTCCATCATTCGTTGCACCACGGATGTTTATAGAAGTGTTGCTTACTCCACCTGAACGGAAGAAGTTGTCAACACTGTCATAAGGTCTCCATGCATAACGAACAGGAGTTCCACCTGGATTATACTTGTTACATAGAATTGGACTCAGGTTCTGAGTACAAACAACGTTTGTCGCATATGGGTGAGCAACAGTTCCGTTTGCATCAATGATACCTGCAGGGTCATTCAAATAACCGTCAACTCCGTCAGGAGCGAAACCAGGTCCCCAGTTAGAGAAGAACCATCCGAATGACTGGTCGAAACCACCACCATATTTGTCCTGATAATCCGGAGTCGATGCCATTTCGTTGACAAAGTAAGATTGGTTTACAGTGATTTCAGTCTTTTTAGGACCAGAAGCACCTGCAGCACCTGACTTTGTAGTAATAACGATTACACCATTACGTCCGGCAGTACCATAAAGAGTTGCAGCAGCAAGTCCCTTAAGTACGTTTACACTTTCGATGTTGTTTGGATCAAGGTCTAAGAATCGAGATGATCCTACGTTACCATTAAGGAAGTTACCCTGAGAGTTTGTGTCACTACTGAAAGGAACACCATCAACAACAAAAAGAGCCTGGTTACTTGTGTTAATCGAGTTGTAACCACGAATAACTACATTCGTTGCAGAACCAGAAGTACCACTCTGTGAGGTAATCTGTACACCTGAGGCCTTACCGGTAAGAACACGAGCAACATCACCTTCTGTACGTGACTCAATATCTTCCGATCCAACTTCACTCACTGCATAACCAAGAGCTTTCTTCTCTCTCCTAATACCTTGTGCTGTTACAACAACCTCTTCAAGCACAGATACATCTTCAGCAAGAGTGACGTCGATAGTGTTAGCGGCTCCTACGTTACGCTCAACAGTTGTGTAACCAACGAAGGAAAACACAAGAACGTCACCTGCAGCAGCGCTGATGCTGTAGTTTCCGTCGAAGTCAGTCTGAGTACCAGTAGATGTACCTTTAACAATAATATTAACTCCAGGTAGTGGACCGGTATCATCCGAAACTGTACCTGAAATCGTTTTGTCTTGTGCAAAGGTAAAATGCACAACAAACGCCAGTAATAGCGTTAAAATTCCACTAAACTTTGTTTTCATTTTATAATTTATTTGAATTAGTCTATGCCAAAAATCATAATAAAAAGTTAATAAAACAATATTTATTGGTTAAAATTT
>JABDPU010000061.1 GCA_013042625.1 Flavobacteriaceae bacterium
TCCACGTGTTAAAGCGGCTGGAATCGCTGCATAACCGGTCATTCTGAAATCAAAACTAATATCAGAACTGGTTGCGCTTCTCTGATGAATCTCAACTGCAATGGTATTTGATCCTGTTACCAGGTTACTGCTGATGGTATTGGAAATCCAGGTCGATTCGGACGAACCGCCAACTGTTGAAGAAGACCAGGTCCCATAGTTTATTGGTCCTGAAGGCATATTGTCTCTCCAGACTTCTGTTCCGTTTATATAAACCACCATGCCGTCATCACGGATAGCCTCTAAAACCAGGTCGTTGTAAAGCGTATGATCGGCAATGTTAATGGTTTTTCTGAAATAACCTACCTCTGTAGAATTACTAATCGTTGTTGTTTCATCGCCGTCACCATATCCCAATTGAGCCAGGCCATTTGACCATGACGCATCATTATAATTTACTTCGGTCCAGGTATCACCTTGTCCGTCGTCAGACGGCTCATTGGCAAGATCGTAATAGTTCCAGTCAGACCCCTCGGAGATCAATGTTGTTTGCCCGTACATTCCTCCCGATATCAACAGAATGAGAGTGAATAAGTAGTTTTTAGTCTTCATAGTTTAGGGATTTATCTAGATGAACTATATCTTTTTCAAGTTTGATGATCGCATCTGTATTTTTGAATTTTTCACGCAGAACGCTAATTGCCACTTTGGCCTGTTGTGAGGCGATTTTAGCATCATTTATTCTTCCTGTTGATTTCAGAAAGGATGCTTTTCGGAAATACCAAAATTCTTTTCGGTCTGTCTGATTTAAAAAATAGTTATACTGCTCAATGACCAAATCAGTGTTGTTCATAGCCTTGAGTAATTCAAGTCGCTCTAATTGAAGTGTAACTGTATCTTCTCCAAGCGTCTCAAGTCCCAGGTTTATCACTTTCAGAGCCTCATGAAGATCATCATTATTATGTGCTCTTGTTATTTCGCTGAACATCAGATAATCGTCAGGCCTGGGATCTGAAATATGTTCAATAACAAATTTGTATTCAATATATGCCCGGTTAATTTGATTGAGTTTATATAAGGTCTTGGCATAAAGCTTTCTTCCCTTCACATCATAGGGATTCAGTTCAAAATAAGATTGCAAAGCTTGAATTGTATTTTCGTAATAGGATATGGTGAAGTTAGTTTCCGCTTTTCGATAGTAGAGTTCTTCAGATTTTAATCCCAGCGATTCAGACTGCTCATAATCCCTGAGTGCCAGATCGAACTCTTCATGCTGATGATATAAAAAACCACGTTCAAAAAATAATTGGGCATTGGTTGGTTCCTTATTGATTTGCTGTGTTTTCTCAGCTATGCGAAGGGACAGTTCTCCATGTCCGAAAACGACTTGACAGCAAACGAATAGTATGGCCAGGATGGTATAAGTTCGGTTAATGTTTGGAGTCATATGGGGTATTACTCTGATCCCAAAATATTGCAATTCAATAAGACAGACTATTAAATGCGTATTATTTCGATGAAATGCACTTAGGGAAAAGTTTTTCTTACCTACATTGCATTAATTCTTACAAATAATATAAATAAATGACTACAAGATAAAATATTATTGAATAAGAAGTTAAAAGAACGAGACTTACCTTTGGTGAGTCTTTAAGGGGAAGCCTCACATCAATGAGCAAACCTGTAAACTCGCGCTGCTCGTTCAGCTGTTTTTTTTAATCATGTAATCCTTTGAGCAAGCTCAGAATTTCACTCATAAAAAAACCTGATACTCTCGTAACAGGTTTACTTTATTAATGTAGCGAGAACGAGACTTGAACTCGTGACCTCCGGGTTATGAATCCGACGCTCTAACCACCTGAGCTACCTCGCCGTTAATCAAGGCTGCAAATATAATAACTTAATATTTTCAGTCAAACGATGACTACCTAAAATATGCCTAAATAATTTTAAAAGTATCCAATTAATGTATATATTGACTTTTTAATATTCAAAAGGTCCTATGCAAGACAAAATTAAGTTCGAGATGGAGTTTCCTATTCATGCCTCTCCACAACTGCTTTACCAATATCTTTCGACACCCTCCGGACTGTCGGAATGGTTTGCAGATAATGTGAATTCACGAGGAGAGTTATTTACCTTTATCTGGGACGATAGTGAGGAGCAGGCTAAGCTGATCACAAAGAAATCCGGTGAGCGTATTAAGTTCAAGTGGACAAATAACGAAGATGAAAGTGATAATTCCATCTATTTCGAGATGAGGATTCAGGTCGATGAGATCACTAAGGATGTATCTATAATGGTGACTGATTTTGCGGAAGAGGATGAGATAGAGGAGGCTAAAATGCTCTGGGAAAATCAAATTTCCGATCTTAAACACGTATTGGGCTCAACCTGATTAATTTCAGGTTGATTGTTCGTATCTTTGCCCCGATTTAATCGGGTTTTTTTATGATCAATTTCAATGGGACTCTGGTTTCTGAAGAAGAGTCCAAAATCACTACTCATAACAGGGGATTAAACTACGGTGACGCGGCATTTGAAACGCTGAAATACAGCGGTGGTAAAGTGCTATTCTGGGAAGATCACTATTTTCGATTGATGGCTACCATGCGTATCATGAGGATGGAAATTCCAATGCGTTTCACTCCCGAATACCTGGAAAATCAAATCCTTGAGCTTGTCAGTGCAAATGGACTTAATTCGGAATCGGCAAGGATAAAATTATTGGTAGTTAGAACCGCCGACGGACTATATAAACCGGAAAATCAGGATGTGGAATTCTATATCTGGGCAAAACCACTTGAAAAAGCCTACTATGAAATAAAGCCAGACGAATATGTGGTCGATCTTTACAAGGACTATTATATAGCTCCCGGATTGTTATCAACCCTGAAGTCGAACAACAAACTTATTAATGTTATTGGTAGCATTTATGCAGAGGAACAGGGTTTATCTAATTGCCTGCTTTTGAATACGAATAAAATGGTGATTGAAAGTCTTAATAGTAACCTGTTTTTGGTTTTCGGGAATATAGTAAAGACACCACCTCTTTCCGATGGATGTTTAAAGGGCGTCATGAGAAAACAAATCATGGATATTTTAGATTCAATGGAAGACTTCGAATTGATTGAAGAATCGGTTTCCCCCTTTGAACTTCAAAAGGCCGATGAAATGTTTCTGACCAATGTGATTTCAGGCATAATTCCCGTTTCACAGTATCGAAAAAAAGCCTATAGCAAGGATCTTTCAAAAGTCCTTACCGAAGCACTCAATACAAAAATCAGGGATTAGTTATAGGATGGATTTTCAGGTGCGTTAGACCAGATGCTGTATTCGCCTCCAAGTTCAAGCATCTTCTCTTTCCAAAAGGTGACATCACTTTTCTCAATAATTCCCGAATTATAGATATTTTCCGTTAGTATCCAGGAGTTTGATGATAGTTCATCATTCAGCTGATCGGCATCCCAGCCAGAGTAGCCGAGAAAAAATCGCACATTGGATTCATTCAATTCACCACCATTAACGCCTTCAATAATGGTATTAAAATCTCCGCCCCAGAAAATTCCGTTTGATATTTCTATACTGTTAGGAATTAATTCAGGAACTGTATGAATAAAGTATAAATTGTCCTGTTCTACCGGTCCACCGTTATAAACCTTTAAACTCACCATGATTTCAGGAATGAGTTCCTCTAAGGAATACTCTAATGGTTTATTCAGTATAAAACCCACCGAGCCTTCCTCGGTATGATCCGCCAAAAGAATAACCGAACGGTTAAAACTAAGATCACCAAGAATAGAAGGTTCAGCTATGAGCAGATTTCCTTTTTTCGGACTGATGTTGATCACAGGCTAATGTTTTGATTAAATCTAAAACATATTTATGGAATATGCAAAAAAGCAATAGGACATAAAAAAAGGCCCATTGAAAACAATGAGCCCACTCTAATTTAATTTGCTGAATGTTTAGTTTACTGCATCACTTAAATCAGATCCTGCCTTAAACTTAACTACGTTTTTAGCTTTGATTTTTATGGTCTTTCCAGTTTGTGGGTTTCTTCCTTCACGAGCCGCTCTTCTAGATACAGAAAACGATCCAAAACCTACTAAAGAAACTCTATTACCTTTTTGTAATGCTCCCTCAATATCAATTAATAAAGAGTCCAATGCCTTTTTAGCAGCAGCCTTAGTGATTCCAGCATTTTCTGCCATTCCATTGATTAAATCTGTTTTGTTCATAAATTGAATTTTTAATTGTTACTATAATTTAGGTTAACATTTAAGTTGTTAAAACCTGTACAAATTTATGTGTATTCCGCATTCACGCAAGTAATAGCGCGGAAAATGGGCATTTTTGTTGATAACTTGAATCAATTGTTAATAAAGGAAAGTAAAACCTCTCGGTTTTTCTCAATCTCCCGCCAATTCAGGGATTAGAGCATCTTCGCATTATCATCAAAGGAAAATCCATTTAAAAGGTCTTTTACGGTCATTTTTCGCTTTCCCGGAAGCTGTATTTTCTTGATTCCTATGAAGCCATTTTTACAGGCTATTTTAAGGTTGGAACCATCGCTGACAATAGTCCCGTTTTCCAGATCATGCCTCTCGGTTATAATCTCAGATTGGTAAACCTTAACGCGCAGCTGATCCTCACCATTTTGAAGCATCGTCCATGCAGCAGGGTAAGGTGACAGACCCCTGATGAGGTTGTGAATTACAACAACGGGTTTGTTCCAGTCAATCCTGCAATTATCGGGATTCAATTTAGGCGCCGCTTTTAAATCACTATGGTCTTGCTGTGGTTTTCTTTCAGCAATACCTTCTTCAATCAACCCAACAGTTTCAACTAGAAGCTTGCTTCCCATCTCCATCAATCGGTCATGAAGACTCCCCGCCGATTCATCCGGATCTATGGAGGTAGGACGTTGAAGGATCATTTCTCCTGTATCAATTTTCTCGTCAATAAAAAATGTACTAACTCCAGTTTCGATATCTCCGTTAATTATAGCCCAATTTATAGGAGCAGCACCTCTATATTGAGGAAGAAGTGAGGCATGTAAATTAAATGTGCCATATTTCGGTAACTCCCAGATGACCCTGGGGAGCATCCTGAATGCCACAACTACCTGTAAGTTTGGATCTAATGCTTTTAGGGCTTTAAGAAAGCTCTCATTTCTCAATTTCCCGGGCTGCAATACGGTTAGTCCATGATCCATGGCATATTGTTTAACTGCAGATTTTCTAAGCTTTCTTCCCCTTCCTGCTGGTTTGTCGGGTGCTGTGATCACACCAACGACATTATATCCGGCTCTGATGAGTGCATCCAAACTTGGCACTGCAAATTCGGGTGTGCCCATAAAAACAATTCTTAGGTTCCGCTTCATCAATCGGTTAATTTATAGGTGTTGGTTTCCGTTATTTCTATCAGATCTTTCTCCAGCATAAATTTAATCAGATAACTGACTCGCTCCTCATTCAAATCAGTCAGTTTAATAATGTCTCTGGAGCTCAAAGCTTTATGGCTTAGTGCTTTGCTTATCGTTTCAATCTCCGCCCTTCGGTTGGGTTTTTCTACAGGTCGATCAGTCTTACAAACCGAGCATATTCCGCAAGGATCATTGATTTCTTCCCCGAAATAATTCAATAACTTAACAACTTTACACTGGGTATCATCATTGATATATTCAATCACATTATTGATCTGCCAGGTCTTTAATCTTTTTTGCTGATTGATGATATCTGAAAAGCGGTTGATGGTCTTATCATCCTCACGAGGCTCGATAAAGGTGATCTGGGCATCGGTTTCTGCCAGATTAAGATCGATAATCTCATCGGTATATAATTTCTTAAGCGCATCGATCAAGACTATTTCATCGAGGTTTAACTTCTTAGAGATCATCAGTGGATTTACCTTCGTCATAACATCAAATAATCCACCATAAGTTCGCAACAGACTTAGCATTACCGGCTTGAGGTCCAGATGCTTTTCCATATACCGAAACAATACATCTTTAGATACCACAACCTGTAATTCTGTTTGATGACTGAATTGAGGAGTCACAGCAATAATGCTATTCCTGTCCATCACCTGCAACGCATTATATGTGAGAACAGGATTCAGTTTATACCGATCACAAAAAGCTGTATAATCGAAATCAAAGGTCTGATATGCGCCTTCACCATAGGCGATCTGAAAATACGAACTCAGTTTTCTATACACCTCTTTAATAAAAGGGACATCAGCTAAAACCTTAAGGAATTGATTCCTGACACGATTCTCATCAGCTTCATTTTTCAATAGCACGGCCCGGGCTGGCGATCCGTTCCTGCCTGCACGTCCGGCTTCCTGGTAATAGCTTTCAAGGCTTTCGGGAAGATTAAAATGAATCACGGTTTCAACATCGGCTTTATCGATACCCATTCCGAAGGCATTAGTCGCAGCCATAACCCTGCTGCGATTATTCTTCCAGTCTTCAAAATTCTTATGCTTTTCATCTGAATTCAAACCTCCATGATACACCAGGCAACCAATGCCATGCTCATTTAAGAATTCGCTCATGCTTACCGTGCTCTTGCGATTTCTCAGATAAACAATAGCCGAACCAGTGCTCTTATTTAATATGCGAAGCAGTCGTTCATGTTTATCGCTTTCGGTATAGACTTCAAGGGACAGGTTTTCCCTTCTGAATGAATTGCGAAAAATACTTGGTTCTCGTAATTCCAGTTCATTAATAATGTCGGATATCACCTTCGGACGGGCAGTTGCGGTTAGGGCGATCATCGGACTTTCGGGATGAAATTCCCTTAGGATTTTAATTTCCCGGTATGCTGGCCTGAAATCATGTCCCCATGAACTGATGCAATGAGCCTCGTCAATGGCTATCAATTCCACATGCATCTGTTTGATCCTCGCCTGGACAAGGTCCTGTTGAAGCCGTTCCGGAGAAAGATAAAGGAACTTATAGTTGCCATAAATACAATTATCTAACATGGTATCTATTTCACTGCTTCGATAATCGCTAGTCAGGGCCAGAGCTTTAATGCCTTTTTTCTTTAATGTTTCTACCTGATCCTTCATCAGGGCAATCAATGGTGAGACCACAATGCAAAGGCCATCAAAGACAAGGGTTGGAACCTGGTAACAAAGGGATTTTCCTCCACCAGTAGGTAAGAGGGTAAAAACATCATCGCCTTCAAGAACAGCCTGAATTATCTCCTCCTGTAAGGGCCTGAACGCCTTAAAGGACCAGTATTGTTCAAGAATGTCTATAGGTTTCTTCATACCAATGATGATGAGATATCCAGGATGAAATCGGTACGATCCTTAACCGAACCGAAGGGTACATCATTTAAATGGTAGTCATATAATTTATATGTAGCAAGCAAATGATCATGAATTTCCAGTGCCTGGGTGAAATTTTCGTAGCGCTCATTGTCACTTTCATAAATCTCCTGCCAGGGTGCCAGAATAAATACGTGATCATATACATGATCCCTGCATGCTTTCCTGAAATGCTCAGGATAATCCTGATTGGCATAGTCCATATAAGCCAGAATATCTGGTATACCCCTGTCAAGAAATGTCAGTTCACCATTTTCTTCTGCTTCTGAAAATTGTTGGATCCGACCATGCATTAGCCTGTTGCTAAACTCCATTGGATCGCTCAGAAAAAGCTGTGGAATACCATTCTGTTGAGCTTCGAGTGTGACCTGTCTTGATATTTCCTGAAGGCATCGGAAATCTCTTTTTATCAGTTCATTGATAATCGAAGTTTTTCCTGTTCCCGGTCCACCGGTAATAACAATACGCTTTGCGCTCAAAGATGGTATAATTTTAACTGTAAAATTCGTAATAAAAAAGCAAATATAAAATCGTGGTGACGTATCTTTATGGTCATCCCAGAGTAGAACTATGAGCAATAAACAAAAAGAGGAGGAATTCTACAATAAACTAAGGGTTCAACTGGAAGAATCAACCACCTGGCCATCTGCCTATTTGTACAAGTTCATTGTTAAGACCGAAGTTGATAAAATTAAGGCCATTGAGGATATTTTCAATCATTCGGGAGCAGTGATCAAAACTACGGAATCAAAGCGAGGCACTTACACTTCGGTGTCTGTCAATGTGGTCATGAAAGATCCGGATGAGGTGATTTCGAAGTATATAGAAGTAAGCAGAAAAATTGAAGGGGTCATTTCACTCTAACCATAAGTATAAATTTTGTACTTTGCAGCTGTTGGAAAAACAGATAACTTCAATCCATAAATTTAACAGAACATACTTATTTTGATTGACTATTTAGAATATAACACCGAACGTGAACAAATGATCATTCCTGAATACGGAAGGCATATTCAGAAGATGATTAATTATGCAACTTCGAGGGAGACAAAAGAGGAAAGAAATAAAGTGGCTCGTGCCATTATAGATGTAATGGGAAATCTTCAACCGCATTTGCGTGATGTACCGGATTTCCAACATAAACTTTGGGATCAGTTATTTATAATGTCTGATTTCAAACTGGATGCCGATTCGCCTTATGAAAAACCTTCAAAAGAGGTTTTGGAGGCGCGCCCGGGTAAATTACCTTATCCTCAGAAACGGCCTAAATACCGTTTTTACGGCAATAACATAAAAACCATGATTGATGTGGCTCGAACCTGGGAAGATGGTGAGATGAAAGAGGCACTGACCTGGACTATTGCCAATCATATGAAAAAGTGTTTCCTGACCTGGAATAAAGATACAGTCGAGGACGCAGTGATTTTTAATCACTTGTTCGAATTGTCTGATGGCGAATTAAACCTGAAGGGCAGTGTTGAAGACCTAAGTGCTACCAGCAGTTTATTGCGAAGCAAAAAACGACAGGGACATGGCGGGAAGAAACCTAAAAAAGGCCGCGGCCGTAAACGTTATTAATCTCTAACTTCCGGCAGTTTACATGCGTACATTTAAAATTGAAGGTGGACATCGGTTAAAAGGCGAAATCACACCTCAAGGAGCAAAGAATGAAGCTCTTCAAATTCTTTGTGCAGTGCTTCTAAGCCCAGAAAAAATCATATTAAATAACATTCCTGATATCGTAGATGTCAACAAGCTGATTACGCTTCTAGGTAAATTGGGAGTCAAAATAGAAAAGCTGGCTCATGGATCCTATTCGTTCCAGGCCGACGAGATCGATCTGGATTACCTCGAATCTGAAGCTTTTAAAGTGGATGGACGCGGTTTAAGAGGGTCCATTATGATTGTAGGTCCGCTTTTAGCGCGTTTTGGCAAGGGATATATTCCGAAGCCGGGAGGCGATAAAATCGGAAGAAGAAGACTGGATACGCACTTCCAGGGCTTTATTAAACTGGGAGCAACTTTCCGATATAATCGTGAGGATCACTTTTATGGTGTTGAGGCCAACGAACTTCAGGGGACATATATGCTCCTGGATGAAGCTTCGGTAACCGGGACAGCAAACATCGTAATGGCTGCCGTCATGGCTAAAGGAAAAACCTCTATCTATAATGCAGCCTGCGAACCTTATCTGCAGCAGTTGTGCAAAATGCTCAAAAGGATGGGAGCCAAGATCAGTGGTATTGGCTCTAACTTATTGGAGATCGAGGGGGTTGAAAGTTTAGGTGGTACAGAACATACCATGTTACCCGATATGATTGAAATCGGTAGCTGGATCGGACTGGCAGCGATGACAAAGAGTGAACTCTTAATCAAGAATGTGAGTTGGGATGACCTTGGACAAATTCCTGATGTGTTTAGAAAACTGGGAATAACCGTTGAACGACAGGGGAATGACATCCATATTCCGGCGCATAACGACGGTTATGAAATTCAGAGTTTTATCGATGGTTCCATAATGACCATTGCCGATGCTCCATGGCCCGGATTCACACCCGATCTGTTGAGCATTATACTTGTTATTGCTACCCAGGCCAGGGGAAGTGTGCTGGTGCATCAGAAGATGTTTGAAAGCCGTCTGTTCTTTGTTGATAAACTGATTGATATGGGAGCGAAGATCATCCTTTGCGATCCTCACAGGGCAACTGTAATCGGCCACGATTTTAAATCCAGCCTGAAGGCTACAACCATGACCTCTCCTGATATCAGGGCGGGGATATCCCTGTTAATTGCTGCACTTTCAGCAAAAGGAACTTCAATCATTCATAATATTGAACAGATCGACAGGGGATATGAGCGCATCGATGAGCGATTGAGAGCGATTGGTGCTCATATTGAGCGTATCGATTAGAGACTAAGGTTGATCAGGTAAGATTAACTGACCGATTCGTTTCCCAAAATCAAGAGCCAATTCATTGGCCACGACAACATTTCTTTCTTTCATCCTGTTTTCGTCATTGGGTTTAAGTAACCAGTACATTTCAGAACCTAAGAGATCTGCGCCTTTATCGGAAAGATGCCATTCCAGCTTTCTTTGCGCTCTCATAGTCGCACCTGCCCCTACAGTTAAGGCTATAACCCGGGCATTTTCCAGATTGGGATGCTCCTTGATATAATTGGTTAGCCGCCAGTCCGGGGTCCAGTTATAGGTATTCACACAGAATACATAGAGGTCGAAATCATCATTGATCTGCTCCATGGCAGATTTTACCGTAGCTACAGTCGAACTGATATTTCTCTCCTGAAGACCTGTCGCAAAACTTTTGCAAACCTGTTCATCAAGATTATACACAGGATCCGGATTAAATACAATCAAGGCAGAACCCTGCTCGGTTTCTGCCTTGACTTCATAAATAAATTCCTTTCCGCTATACTGCACCCAAATCGTCAATCCTGTCCACACCAGAAGTACTATAACTGCCAGTTTGATAAAGAATCGTCTGCGTTTAGGTGTCATGGGGATAATCTTGTATTATGTTTTGCTAGTTGCCTTTAGCATTGACCGGCGGTGGACCTTCAGGGACCATAGCCTCGTAAACTTCATCACCTTTTCGCTCCTTATACTCAGTCTTGACTTTTTCAACCAAATCCGGATTTTCAAACAGATCAGCCATTGTCATCGACATGGCCTTCGATGCATAGATCATACCTTTATGCCCAATGCTCATTCCACCACAGGCCACAACAGCCCAGGAGTGCCAGGGTGTATCTTTAGGAGCCGTGGTTACACCTAGATTAATATTAGCAACATTCCAGCTGACATCACCTACATCAGTAGATCCGCCGCCAGGATGGTCCTTGGTAGCTTCAAGGGGTTTGATTTTGCTGTCCATCCCAACCTGTTTCTTACCAGTCACTTCCTGTATCTTTTTTCCGAATGCAATCTCTTCATCGGTATAATCAATAGGACCCAGGAGTTCAAGATTCTGCTGCATGACCTTTCCGCCTTCACGGTTCACCAGGACTTCATAAATACCTGATATCAGGGATACCTTATAATCAACATTGGCGAGAATGGCTGCGCCTTCAGCCATTGCTTTTACCCGTTCATAAACCGGAAGCATTCCTGTACGCTTGGTATCTCTTACTCTCATCCAAAGACGCGAATAATCAGGAACCACATTAACCACCTGTCCGCCATCCTGTATGTGATAATGCATTCGAACCGTAGGTCTCACGTGTTCGCGATAATAGTTAATCCCTTGTGCATATAACTCAAGGGCATCGGAAGCAGACCTGCCGTTCCAGGGATCTCCGGAAGCATGAGCTGCCTGTCCGAAAAATTCAATTTTAAAATCGATCAAGGCCAGGGAACTTTGTACATCGGCCTCAATGGAAGCAGAAGGGTGCCAGCTGACGTTTACATCAACATCATCCCAAAGGCCTTCACGAACCATCCAGATCTTTCCAAAATATTTTTCCTCACTGGGTGTGCCCATGAATTTAACGGTGCCTTTAAAGGTACCTTTTTCAATCTGTTCCTTAATGGCAATTGCTGCTCCAAGACTTGCTGCCCCAAACATATTATGTCCGCAACCATGTCCTGCTGAACCATCATTTAAAGGATTTTTTGTGGGTTCGGCTTTTTGAGATAAGCCCGGTAATGCATCGAACTCACCAAGAACGCTGATAACCGGACTACCTGATCCATAGGTCGCAACAAATGCTGTAGGCATTCCGGCGACTCCACGATCAACGTTAAAGCCTTGGGCTTCGGCATAGTCGGCAAGGATATCAGCCGATTTATGTTCTTCGAAAGCGGTTTCAGCCAGGGCCCAGATCTCATCACTGATCTTGATCAAATTTTCTTTGTGATTTTCAACCGATTTAATGATGTCTTTTTTTGTTTTTGACATCTCTTTTTGTGCCCAGCCAATTGACAAACTCAGGCACATCATGATTAGTGTTAGTTTTTTTATCATATCTGCAGATTCTTTAGAGTTCTAAAGATAAGTTTTTAAAGCAAAATTCCTATGGAAGATCAGCGTGAAAAAAAAGCCGGCTGAAAATCAACCACCTGTTTAAGTCCTTCAACCTGGGTGGGTCCAGCTGGCCAGTTGTACATTTCACAACTCACAATATTATCGTGATAGAACTCATCAATTGCTTCGATGTTTCTGCCTTGACTGCAGAGTTCTACATAGCGATTTGCCACTTCCCAAGAGGAATTTTTTACCTCAGCTGTATTCATATCGTTGATTCATTTAGAATGAAAACAAGACACGAAGAAGCTGTTATGCGAACGTTTAAAATAAAGTTAATTTAAAGCTGATTTATAGGTTTCAAGACAGCGTTCTCTTGCGAATTTATGATCGACAATAGGTTGAGGATAAGTTAATTCCTGGAAATCGGGAACCCAGGTTTGTATGTATTCCATTCCTTTATCGAACTTCTGGATCTGGGTAGTCGGATTAAATATGCGAAAATATGGTGAGGCATCTACGCCAGAGCCAGCCACCCATTGCCAATTGCCTACATTGCTCGCCATTTCATAGTCGTGAAGTTTCTCGGCAAAATAGGCTTCACCCCAGCGCCAGTCAATGAGCAGATGTTTACAAAGAAAACTTCCGGTAAGCATTCTGACGCGGTTGTGCATGAACCCGGTTTCATTCAGTTGACGCATACCGGCATCAACCAATGGATAACCTGTTCGTCCTTCACACCAGGCTTTAAACTCTTCAGGATCATTACGCCATTCAATCCTGTCATATTTTGGTTTGAAACTTTTGTTAACCGTCTGTGGGAAATGCCAGAGAATCTGCATAAAGAATTCTCTCCACACCAGTTCCTTCAGAAAGGTCTTGTTATGCTCTTTATCTGCCTTTCTAACCATATCTCTAACGCTTACCGTTCCGAAACGAAGATGAGGTCCTAATCTTGAGGTAGCATCCTGGGCCGGAAAATTTCGGGTGGCTTCGTAATTTTTGATCAGGATGTTATTTACAGTGTAATCCCTTACATTTTGATTACTCCTTTTGAAGCCCATATCGTTCAGACTAATAATATCAACTGAGCTATATTTCAGAAGATTGAATAGATTTTTTTCAGAAGGAAAAGAACTCAGGCCTTCTACACTGAATTTTTCAAACCATCGTCTCATATACGGGGTATAAACGACATATGGATTTCCGTCCTTTTTAACCACCTCATTTCGCTCGAAGATCACCTGGTCTTTATAGGTGTGAAATTCGATTCCTGAATTTGCTAAAAGATTTGCTACTTCTTCATCCCTGGTTTTAGCATAAGGTTCATAGTCATGGTTGGTATAAACAGCTTTTACCTCATATTCATTTATAAGCTGATCAAATACATCACGAACCTGTCCATATTTGACCAACAATCCACTTTTAAAATCATTTTTCAAGACAGAATTGATTTCAGAAATTGTGTGATGAATAAAATCCAACCTGGCATCCTGCTCAGGAAGTTTATGAAGGATGTCCTCGTCAAAAATGAATATCGGTAATACGGGATAGCCAGAATTTAAGGCATGATATAATCCATGATTATCGTGCAGTCTCAGGTCTCTTCGGAACCAGAATATGCTGATTTGTTCTTTCATTCAGAGGGATAAGTTCCGAATAATTCCTCGAGCTTCTGGCGCCTGTATTCAAATATTTCTTCCAGTTTGGGTTTAACCATTATGGGTTGAACCATCTGACCAAGCCATCCGAAGGGAATTTTGTAATCGATTATATCTTCCATTTCAACACCACCTTCAATAGGATTAATAAAATGCTTATGATGCCAGAGTGCATA
>JABDPU010000062.1 GCA_013042625.1 Flavobacteriaceae bacterium
CCTGATTGTAATTCAGAAACACTCCCGCCTATGGATTGGTTTCTCCCCTATTTGCTATCTTAGTCTTATTAAAAAGCCCTATCCTGCCAAACATTAACTTCATTAAAACCAATAAATAGATCACCGATAAAATCTAATAAAATGAAACGAATCATAGCCGCTATAATACTAACGGGAATATTGATTTCCTGTAATAGTTCAGAAAAAACAGATAACACAACTGAGGAACCTTCAGTAATAGAATCGGATTCAGACAAAACTTCAATTGAGGTTGACAAACTATTAACCTCCATTGATACCGATGAGGCACTGATTGCAACTGCCCTCATGGCTGCTCCCGAAGAAAGCCGGGCCGGATGTAAAGTCATTGGTTATAATATGGCCGGGGAATTCGTGACCCTCAAAGAAGGGAATAATGAATTTATCGTTATCGCAGATGATCCCAACAAATCCGGATTTAATGCAGCATGCTACCACAAGGCCCTGGAACCTTTTATGGCCAGAGGACGCGAACTAAGAGCCGAAGGAAAATCGGCAGCAGAGATCTTTGATATACGCGAAGCGGAAGCCAAATCTGGTAAACTGGATATGGGAAATCCGGGATCTACTCTACATATCTATTACGGACCAAATGAAACCTACGACCCGGAGACTTCTGAAGTCGATGGTGCAATTTATCGCTATGTGGTCTACCTGCCTTTTGCAACAACAGAATCTACGGGACTTCCAGAAAAACCTGTTAGTGGTAATCACCCCTGGATCATGAATCCCGGAACGCATAGAGCACATATCATGATTTCTCCGAAACCGGAATAGAAGAAATACCAGATTTTGAAAAAGATAACCACTTATATCATTTTACTTTTCTTTGTTTTTAGTTGCAATGATGATGACATTAATAATGATCAGTTTCTTGGGACATGGAGCCTTATAAATTATCAATGTTGTAAATTCTCTCCTGAAATTTTCAGTCCCGAACGGATTAACTATACATTTTTCCCGAATTTTTCATTAGATGTTCAAATAACGGGTGAATTAGGAAACGAATCCCTGGTCCCTATTCAGGAGAATGGCATTTATTCATATTCATTGGAACTAAACAAAATCACTATTGATGGAAGAGAATACGACTATTCTTTCGAGGAAGATCTATTGATTTTGATGGACAATCCAGAAGCTGATGGCCCTATAATAATCTTTACTAAAAATTAAATCATTTACATCATGGTATCTACTCTTCCCATAACCCATGGACTATGTTAAGTCAAGAGAAACAGTTGCTAAACAAATACTAATCAGAGAATGAAAAAAATAATTACCGCTATTCTAATCTTGTCTATTGTGTCGATTACAGTACCGTCATGTCATGACAAGGAAAAGAAAAACAATGCCGACGATGTTAATTTTGAAACAACTTCAGTAACAGACCATCCGATATCTAATAATGATCCAGGTCCAGAGTTCAACACATTGGTATGGTCTGATGAATTTGATGGTGCAGGCGCTTTAGACCCTGAGAAATGGTTTCATCAAACACAACTTCCACCGGGAGGTAGCTGGTTTGGGGGAATTATCCAGCATTATACCAACCGGGAAGACAATTCTTATCAAAAGAATGGGTATCTGAATTTGGTAGCAAAAAAAGAAGTTTTTGATGATCAGGGAGAAATAAAACAGTATACATCTGCCAGGTTGAATTCAAAATTTTCATTCACATACGGACGCGTTGAGGTGAAGGCAAAATTACCGGAAGGCAGGGGTACATGGCCAGCCATTTGGATGTTGAATAAAAACATTAATGAAGATGGAGCCTACTGGGACATTCAAGGGTTTGGAACCATCAATTGGCCCAACTGTGGTGAGATAGATATACTAGAACATTGGGGAAAGAATCAGGATTACGTTTCAAGCGCCCTTCACAACGGATCAAGTTATGGGTACAATGTTACAAATGTCGGTGGCCAAAAAATAACTGGATCTTCAAGTAAATTTCACATTTACAGCCTTGAATGGACTGAAGAGAAAATTGTTTTCAGTGTTGACGGCGTAGAACATTTCAGATATCAACCATCAAATAAGAATAATGACAACTGGCCATATGACACTGATTATTATTTAATACTGAATATAGCTATAGAGCCTGATATTGACCCAGCTTTTATCGAAAGTCCAATGGTGGTAGATTATATCAGGGTTTATCAATAGGCAAGCCTGAATGTGCTAATTTAGAAATCTGATGCATATGCAATATAGGTGGAATAAGAACGAGATCAAATGGTTTGTTGACAGACAATCTAGAAGCTGATGGCCCATTATAGTTTTTATTAATAATTAATTATCTAAAAATGAGAAAAACATTCACGCCTTTTCTATTCTTGTTAATCGTATCGGTTGCAATTTTCTCCTGTAATAACAAGGTAAAGAAAAACAGTACTGAAGTCCAGGTAATAGAAACAAGTCAGAACTCAGCTTATAGAGAAACGACTTATGATCCTGGTACAGAATGGGAACTGGCCTGGTCCGATGAATTTGATAAGGAATCTTTAGATCCTAATAACTGGCATCTCCAGCTTGTAGAAGCCGGACACTTCAATGATGAGTGGCAACGCTATACCAATAGCAGTGATAATGCCTATGTTGAGAATGATTGTTTGGTGATCAAAGCGATTCACGAGAGCGATGAGCATGGGATGGACCAGTACACCTCGGCCCGGTTAAATACTGCCAATAAGCAATCGTGGAAATATGGAAAGATAGCGGCCCGTATTAAACTCCCAAAGGGCAATGGTATCTGGCCGGCATTCTGGATGCTGGGAGCCAATATCAACGAAAATGGAGGTGATACACCATGGCCACAGTCCGGTGAAATTGATATCCTCGAATTATATGGTTCAAAAGATAATGCGGTTGTGGAGGCCAATTTACATTATGCAGACGCATCGGACGCTCATAAAATGATGGGTGCGGTTTCTTTTAAATTAGACCAGGGTATTTTTGCCAACTCTTTTCACATATTTGAATTAGAGTGGAATGAGAACGAGATCAACTGGTTTGTTGACGGAGAGGAATACGCATCCACCTCAATAACTTCTGAGGAATTAACTGAATTCCATGAAGAGTTCTTTATTCTTCTGAATCTTGCGGTTGGTGGAGCCCATGCCGGCAGGCCTGATCCTTCAACCGA
>JABDPU010000064.1 GCA_013042625.1 Flavobacteriaceae bacterium
CATTGGTCTTGAAATGCTCAACCAGCTGAACTTTTTCCTCATCTGAGGCCTTGAATTCATTGAGGATATTAAGCAGGTGCATCTTCATATGTCCCCGTTGAATCCCTGTGGTTATTAGAGAGCTCACCGCTGCATAATTTTGAGCAAGTCCGGCCGCAGCTACAATTTTCATCAATTCTTGTGCAGTTGGATTTCCGAGCATGTCATGTGCGAAACCAACGAGTGGATGCAAGCGGGTCAGTCCGCCAACCGTGCCGAGTGCCAGGGGGATTTCCATCCATAAACTGAAAACACCGTCGATTATTTGAGCATGTGTTAAGCTGCTATATTGGCCATCTTTTGCAGCATAGGCATGTATCGCGGCTTCAACGGCCCTGAAGTCATTCCCAGTGGCCAGAACTACTGCATCAATGCCGTTCATAATACCCTTGTTGTGAGTCACCGCCCTGAAAGGTTCTATTTCAGCAATTTTTATCGCTTGTATAAACTTATTGGCAAACTCTTGTCCCGAAATGCCATCCTGATCTCCAAGATCCTCGACAGGACAGCTTAGTTCAGCCCTTACCAGACAATTAGGAACATAATTCGATAGAATACTCATTATGATCTGAATATCTTTTTCTTCCGGACTGAAATCATCGCAACCTGACACTTCATTTTCCAGGGTCTTCGCAAACTGCTCAAGACATGAATTAATGAAGTTGGCTCCCATAGCATCCAGAGTTTCGAAGGAGGCATGCAACTGGAAATAATTGTCAAGGGCATAGGTTTTATCTACAAGTTCAATATTGCCGATCCCGCCGCCACGTTTATTCATGTTTTTGGTGATAAACAAACAATCCTCGATGAACTTCTGCTTCTTATTTTTGAAAAAACCACGCAGTTTATCCTTGTTTCCTTTATAAAGAAAGTGAACCTGGCCAATTTTTTTAGTTGAGATCACCCGGGTTTTGAACCCGCCTCTATCCAACCAAAATTTGGCAGCTTTGCTAGCGGCAGCGATCACCGAACTCTCTTCAATAGCCATTGGGATGGTATAAAGTTTGTTGTTGATCAGGAAATTAGGTGCAACCCCTAATGGCAGATAATAGTTTGTGATCGTATTTTCGATGAACTCGTCATGGAGTCGCTGTAGTTCTTTATCTGAATTCCAGTACTGTGCGATGAGGCCCCGAACGTTCTCATGTCCTGAAAAATGGTTTTCAATGATCCAGTCAATCTTCTGTTCTTTACTAAGCTTTGAGAATCCGGAAACGGGGTTTATCATGTTTTTTCGCCTTAGGAAGTACAAAGATACTATTAAGTTCAGAAATTGGTCTATGGCGCATGAATATTGACGATTAAACTGTTAATAGTTCAGGGATTTTGTATAATTTTTATTAAACTTGACAATATTTTGATCATAAAATCAATCTTGATGCATCACTTTCGCATTCTGGCAGCAATGCTGTTCTTTGTTAGTCTTTTCTCCCCAGCTCAGCAAAAACAGATCACTTTAGAAAATATTTGGAATGGAACCTTCAGGACTGAGCGTATGGATGTCCTCCATTCGATGAATAACGGGAAACAGTATTCGGTTCTGAATTTTGAGAGGAATTCGAGAACGTCTTCCGTAGATGTCTATGATTATGAAACCTTATCGAAGAACAAAACCCTGGTCAACTCAAAAGATCTCGGGGATATGCAATATTTCCTTGATTATGACTTTAGTGATGACGAAAGCAAATTATTGTTAGCTTCAGATATAGAATCGATTTACCGGCGTTCAACCCTGGGTACTTATTATGTTTATGATATCAATTCAGGAGAGCTTTCGAAAGTAGCCGACTATAAAATTCAGGAACCTACATTTTCGCCGGATGGGAGTAAAATAGCCTATGGGTACGAAAACAACTTATACGTCAAAGACCTCGCTAGCGGGAGTTTGGTTCAAATAACCTCTGATGGAAAGAAGAATGAGATCATCAATGGCATTACCGACTGGGTATACGAAGAGGAATTCAGTTTTGTAAGAGCCTTCGATTGGAATGCAGATGGGAGCAAAATAGCCTTTATCAGGTTTGACGAGACCGAAGTGCCTGAGTTTTCAATGGATGTTTACGGGCAGCAACTCTATCCCGATCAATTGGTGTTTAAATACCCGAAAGCCGGGGAAAAGAACGCTGAGGTTAGTCTGTTCATCTACGATCTGGAGTCGAATTCCACTTCCGAAGTAAAAGTAGGTAAGTCCTACTCAGATTTTTATATTCCAAGGCTTCAATGGACAAATGATGCTGATATTCTGAGTGCTCAATACATGAACCGACATCAGAATGAGTTAGATCTTTGGATGATCAATGCTTCGAATATGTCCTCCGACCTGGCCTTGGCAGAAACCGATGAGGCTTATATCGATGTGACCTTCAATTTAACTTTCCTTGACGATAACAGTTTTATTTGGACCAGTGAGAACGATGGTTATAATCATATTTATCATTATAGTCAGAATGGTGATTTAATAAATCAGGTTACTAAAGGCGAATGGGAAGTCACAGATTATTACGGTTATGACAAGAAGACAAACCGAATCTATTATCGTTCGGTGGAAGGTGGTTCTATCAACCGGGATATTTATGGGATCAGGCTGGATGGAAGAAAGAAAGATCGGTTAACAACCAGGGAAGGAAGTAATAGTGCTTCCTTCAGTGCAGACTTCACCTATTTTATAAACAGCTTTTCAAATGCCAGCACACCCACTGAATATACATTGCACAGGGCAAAGGATGGTGAATTGGTAAAGAGCATACTTGATAATGACAAACTGGCTACAACGGTTTCAGAATACGTCACCTCGAAAAAGGAATTCAGTACAATTAATGTCAATGGAAATGATCTCAATATGTGGATGATCAAACCGGCCGATTTCGATCCTGATAGGTCCTATCCATTATTTCTTACGCAATATTCCGGTCCGGGCTCCCAGTCGGTTTCCAACCGCTGGAATGGCACCAACGATTACTGGTTCCAGATGCTGGCCCAAAAAGGCTACATCATTGCATGTATAGATGGAAGAGGAACCGGTTACAAAGGAGCGGAATTTAAAAAAGTCACTCAGAAGGAATTAGGTAAATACGAAGTGGAAGACCAGATTGAAGCTGTCAGGATTCTTGGCCAAAGATCTTATATCGATGAAAGCCGCATTGGAATCTGGGGATGGAGTTACGGAGGTTTTATGAGCAGCAATTGCCTGTTTAAAGGCAATGATGTCTTTAAGATGGCTATCGCTGTGGCTCCCGTTACGAGCTGGCGATTTTATGATACAATTTACACCGAACGCTATATGACTACGCCCCAGGAGAATCCTTCAGGTTATGATGATAATTCACCAATCAACCATGTTGATAAGCTCAAGGGTGATTTTCTATTAATTCATGGTGGAGGAGATGATAACGTACATGTACAGAACACCATGAGGATGGTTGAAGCATTGATCCAGGCCGATAAGCAGTTTGAATGGATGATATATCCAGACCGCAATCATGGTATTTATGGTGGAAATACGAGATTGCATCTGTATAAAAAGATGACTGATTTTATCGATGAAACCCTTGGAGATAAAATCCAGAAACCTTCCAAACCCCAGAAGGTGAAAATCAAAGGATAAAAAAATAAACTAACTAATATAAGACTAATGACAGATTCAGCTTTTCCTAATCAGAAAACCCTATTTGGGCACCCCATCGGACTGTATATTCTATTTTTAACAGAGATGTGGGAGCGCTTTTCCTACTACGGAATGCGTGCCATCCTTGTACTATACCTGGTTGCTGAGACAGCCACCGATAATCCTGGTCTTGGATGGGCCAATGACAATGCCATTGCCCTCTATGGATGGTATACCATGTTTGTTTATGTGGCCTCCATTCCAGGGGGAATTATCGCTGACAAACTCCTCGGCCAAAGAAAATCGGTTTTTGTAGGTGGATTGCTGCTGGTTGCAGGACATAGTATACTTGCCATTGAGGAAATGTGGGCGTTTTATACAGGTCTGATTCTTATTGTAATGGGGGTTGGGATGTTGAAGCCAAATATTTCTACGATGGTTGGCGGATTGTATCCGAAAAATGAGCATAACAAGCGGGACATGGGATTTTATATCTTCTATATGGGGATTAATCTTGGTGCCGCAGCAGCAGCCCTGATCGTAGGATATGTTGGTGAAAATATAGGCTGGCATTATGGATTTGGTTTGGCCGGTATAGGGATGGCCATCGGCCAGCTTACATACTGGTACGGTCAGAAATACCTAAAACATGTTGGTAACCTTGTGGTTGATACCCGTGATGAATCTGAAAAATCGGAAAGCAATAATCTGCTTACTGCAATCTTTAAACACGGAAACTCCATAACCGGATTTTTTGTTACCGCATTAGCCGGTGCGGCTATCTGGATTTTTGGCGGTTCATGGTCATACGGACTTCTGATAATCGGACTGGCGTTTGCCGTAGGTGTTGCGATTGTAGTTTATAACGATGGTAACAAAGTGGAAAAAGACCGGATCTTGGTCACCTACCTGTCCTTTTTGATCATCATAATTTTCTGGGGATCATTCGAGCAAGCAGGTGGACTGATGAACGTGTATGCCGCTCAAAAGACAGACCTTAGGTTGGGGAGCTTTATGGTTCCGGCCAGTTGGTTCCAGTCGGTGAATGCGATCTTTATTTTAGTATTCGCAACTATAGTGGGAAGTTTCTGGGTTTGGTGGAGAAACCGTAATAAGGAATCCTCCTCACTGTTTAAAATGGCCATAGGTGTCATTATAATGGGCTGGGGATTTTTCTTCATGTCGATCGCGAGTAAGGAAGTAGGATATGACGCTGCAGGTGAAGTGGTTGCAAAATCTGGAATGCAATGGCTGGTATTAGCCTATTTGTTCCATACCTTGGGTGAATTATGCGCTTCTCCGGTAGCTTTGTCATTCATAACTAAACTGGCTCCTGAACGATGGGTGGCCTTTATGATGGGTGCTTATTTTGCTGCAACCGGACTAGGAAATAAAGTAGCCGGATTACTCGGTGAATCGGCTACAGAATATGGTGAATTTGCCATCTTCACGGGTATTGCAATTTTCTGTACAATCTTTGGTTTACTGGTGATTGCCGTACTGAAACCACTGAAGCGACTGACTCATGGTGCTGAAGAAAAGGATGGCACTGAAAATGAAGAGACGGAGGGATTTGAATTAGCCGATGGCATCGAATAATAAAGCTGGAGTTATGACAGATCAGAATTCTACCGAACAATTTTTTAAATCGAATGTATTAGGACATCCATCCGGGTTATTCGTGCTGTTTTTTACTGAAATGTGGGAGCGTTTTTCCTACTACGGAATGCGCGCCTTGCTCGTACTGTTCTTTACGGCCTCGCTAATGGATGAAGGCTGGGGCTGGCCAAGAGAACACGCCATGGCGCTTTTCGGAACATATACGGGACTGGTTTACCTCTCAACGATGCTTGGTGGCTATTTCGCAGATAAGATCATCGGATACCGTTATGCCGTTGCTATTGGCGCATTGCTCATGACCCTGGGTCACGCATGCATGGCTATGGAAACCCAGTTTTTTATCTATACCGGACTTACTTTTCTGGTCTTCGGAAGTGGATTCTTTAAACCGAATATGACCTCCATTATATCAGAAATGTATAAGAACCATGAACATAAAAAAGATGGTGCTTTTACAATCTTTTACATGGGCGTTAACGCTGGAGCCTTTCTGGGTATATTATTATGTGGATACCTCGGCGAGAAGGTAGGCTGGAGTATTGGCTTTGGTCTTGCAGGTATTTTTATGCTTTTCGGACTACTTC
>JABDPU010000040.1 GCA_013042625.1 Flavobacteriaceae bacterium
CCGCCGGCCTCTTCCATTGTCATCTCATTGGCATGCGCATATAAGGATCCCAATCCGCGTGCGGCCCGTTGTGCTATCATGATATATACGATCTCTTTTACACGTGGGTTATCGTCATATAAACCCGCCTGCATAAACATTTCCTCAACTGCAGTGGCCGTGCCCTCATTCCTGGAATCGAAAATATTATAGAGCAGGGGACCACGCCTGATCTCACTCTTATGGGGTTCAGTATCCATTCGGGCCAGTTCAAACCAATGATAAAAATGAGAATACAGTGGCCGCGGATCATAATGAGCGGTAATCCAGAAAAAGTTTCTCCGGTCTTCCGGAACGAATTGTCCAAGGTGCTCTCGTAATGCCGGATCAAAATAATCCTTAACCGTTACGATTTCATCTTCTTCCAGGAACCTCATCAGGCTTTGAGCGGAGATCTCTGCCAGCTGATCATAGGCCTCAGCTGAATCTGCTGCAACCAGTTCAGGGAGATTCCTGTTTCGATGTTCTTCAAGTTTGAGAGCACTCCAGGCCCTGGCCAATTCACGTTTCAAAATCATAACCTCATCCTCCCAACTCAAAGGGACGAGGTGAACGTTTTGAAGGTACCAGCTGTAGTTTTCCTTTCCAATTCCCGAAGGGCCATTTTTAGATTCTTCTTGAGATTCTAACCAAATGACTAAATCTTCGGTTGATGAAATTGCATTATTTAAGACTGCCACCAGTTCATCATCTGTAGAAACACCATCTTGTTCTAAAATACCTTTAAGTCCCATCCCTTGCCATCTCATATCCCGTATTCCGGTGATGAATAAATCCCTGGCATTGCCGCTAAGGTTTTCCTGTGCCTGTTCATTTAATGGAGGAATAACTTCCAGATCCCGGATTAACCGATCGCGCTCTGAGGTGCTCAGAGGGAATTCATATGTCCAGATTTCAGTAGTGGCATGATGAGTCGGACCTTCATGGGCAGGTACATCGCTACGGTAGGTCCATAAAGATTTGTAATAGGCAGGATCACGTTCCCAGGGTTTGAGGATTCTGTCGTTGAAATCATATCCATTCATCTCAGCCCAAACGATTCGCCAGTCAACCTGTTGCAGAATAGCCCAGTTACTTGTATCAATAGCAAGCAATCGTTGCTGAAGCGAATCAAAAACCGGTCGTCTTTTTTCGAAGGTTTCCGCTCTGTAGTCTGGCGCACCATTGTGATCAGGTGGTGTTTCAAAGGACCGCCAATCCTGAAATAATTCGACTAAATCTGAATAGTCACCAGTTTTAATAATCGGCTTTTCCTCTGTTGCAGGATTACAACTGAAAAACAAAAAAATAAGCAGGGAACAACAATAAAAAAGGTATCGATAATTGGAAAGTAATTTCATTTTGTATGGAATAATTGGATTTTAAAGATAAAGGTAATATCCATATGATTTCGGTCTGATCAAATATCTTGTTTTTTGTCAATTTGAAATTATTATTTGATGTTAAAAGAATTTATCTTTATAGGTAGATAATGCTTTTCTTTCATTTATAACTAACCAAACATGAAAACAAGAATTTCCGTTTTCCTCAGTCTTTTTATTGCCTTTACCTACGGTCAGAATATTGATAATTCTTTGCTTCACGGACTTAATTTCAGAAGTATCGGTCCGGCAGGTATGAGTGGACGGGTAACAGCTATTGATGTTGTGCAATCCAACACCGCAATAATTTATGCCGGAACCTCAGCCGGCAGCCTTTGGAAGTCCTCTAATGCAGGGACGACCTTTGAGCCGATTTTCGAAAATCAAAAAACCGCTTCAGTGGGCGATGTTGCCATCTATCAGAAAAATCCGAATATCGTTTACCTCGGAACAGGCGAAGGCAACCCCAGAAACAGTCAGAATTTTGGGTATGGCATGTACAAATCTCTGGATGGAGGAAAGACCTGGAAGCATCTTGGTCTTGAAAAAACAAAAAGTATTCATCGTGTAATTGTTCATCCCGATAACCCCGATGTAGTTTATGTTGGAGCCATTGGCACGGCCTATGGTACCAGTGAACATCGCGGTTTATACAAATCTGTTGACGGTGGAGCGAGCTGGGATAAAATTCTTTATACCAATACTTCAACAGGTGTGGCCGATATGGTAATGGATCCTTCCAATCCGAATAAGATCATGGTCGCTATGTGGGAATACAGACGATGGCCATGGTTTATGAATTCCGGTGGACCGGGATCGGCCATACATGTTACTTCTGATGGTGGAGCCACCTGGCAAAAACTGGGTG
>JABDPU010000065.1 GCA_013042625.1 Flavobacteriaceae bacterium
AAACCATCAATGATATCCTGGTTGAAATAAGTCGTAATTCTAATTTTAAGGAACAGGTTTATGAATCGGTTAAGCGTATCCTGAGGATGAAAATATGCCTTGGTATTATTTAAATTGAAACTTGGTATATTTAATTCCTAGCTCAAAGCATTATGAACAACAGTAAACATCAGTGCTTAATTATATTTCTTGCGATAATGACCACCTATCAAAACTTCAGCCAAAACAAACGGATAAGGGACTATGGAATTGAAATTGGAGTTCTTAATCCCGGTCCTTTAAACGCAATAACCGATGTTGAAGGTGTTAAGGTGGGACATACAACACTAATCAAAGATGATAACATCAGAACAGGTGTTACGGCCATACTTCCTAACAGCGATAATATCTTTAAAAATAAGCTGGCAGCCGCTATACATATCGGAAACGGATTTGGAAAGCTCATGGGATACAGCCAGGTAAAAGAGCTGGGAACCCTTGAAACGCCAATCGTTCTAACCAATACACTCAGCGTTCCTACGGCTGCCAATGCATTGATCAGTTATACCCTTGATAAGGCCGGCAATGAAGATGTAAGATCTGTAAACGCAGTCGTTGGTGAAACCAATGATGGTTACCTCAATGATATCCGTGGACGGCACATCACCGAAAAACATGTTCTGGACGCTATTTCCTCAGCAGAGAGTGGACAGGTAGAAGAAGGTAATGTTGGGGCCGGCACCGGCACTCGATGCTTTGGATACAAAGGCGGCATAGGAACTGCATCAAGAGTCGTCCCTGAAAAATTCGGAGGATATACTGTTGGGGTCCTGGTGCAATCGAATTTTGGAGGGGTTTTTCAATTCAATGGAATTCCGGTTGCTAAGATCCTGAATAATTATCCAAACAGCTTTAAGTATGATGTTGACGGTTCCTGTATGATGGTGGTGATCACTGATGCTCCTTTGGACGCCAGGAATCTGGAGCGACTAGCCAAAAGGGCTATGCTCGGTTTAGCTCGCACCGGAGGAATTGCATCAAACGGCAGTGGAGATTATGTGATCGCTGTTTCAGTAGCAAAACAAAATGCCGGGAATTCGGCTTCCGATGAACTTGTTCAGAAGAAATCTCTACTAAAAAATGAAGCCATGAGTCCGCTTTTTCTCGCCTGTATTGAAGCCACGGAAGAAGCCATTTATAACTCCTTGTTTACTGCGGAATCCATGAGCGGTAGAGATGGCAATAATCTTGAAAAAATACCGATTAAAAAAATTATTGAATTAGTTAAAAATTCAAAAAATAATAAATCAATTAAAGATTGAAATAACCGTCTATAATATGTTGTATTTCAAAAATATAGTAGTAATAACTTTTATATTATCAATTCTGAATGTAAATGCGCAGAAGCTTTCTGGAGAACCGGCGGAATTAAACAAGATATTGAATAATATTTCTACCTTTTCGAAGGCCATAATGGCATCAGATTATCAATCGATAGCCAGTGCTTATACAGTTGATGGCAAGCTCTTTCCTAACAATCGAGAAATCATTTCCGGATATGATGACATAATCGATTACTGGACCCTTCCGGAAGGTGTCCAAATCGTTCATCATAAGGTCAGTCCGGAGGAAATAAAAATATTAGGTGACGAGGCTTACGATTATGGCTATTATGAAGGAAAAACCCAACGAGCAGATGGCACTGAAATCAGCTGGCGGGGAAAATATGTTATCGTTTGGAAACGTATTAATGATGAATGGAAAATGTATCTTGACATCTGGAATCGAATCACGGATTAAATTTCTCAATGCATGAAAATTCTTGATGGTATAGTCATTAGTTGTGTTGGATTGGCGCTGATTATAGGTGCTGCTTTTATATTCCCCGGGACTGAAGAGGAACTTGTAATGTTTAAGAACCACGGCACTTTGAGCATGTTTAAACGACTTTTAGCCTTTCTGCTCCCGGGCTGGTTTATGCTCTTCGGAATACGTTTCTTTATATTTCAGTTATTAATCAGCAAGGAATTCGTTCCTTCAACAAGAAAGCTGGCCATAAGCAGTTTAATATACAGCCTGATTCCATGTATTCTGGGATCACTTTATTTTTATTTATCAGGCACTTAATGGCCATTAAGCTCAGACAATGAGACTTGCATCTCCCTGAAATGCTCTTTTTGAATCTTTAGACTCTGGAGGTTCAGCAAAATACATGCGCATCTTTCCTTTGTTCTTCACCTCTATCTCACCACGAGGAGTAAAATCGAACTTATCCTTGACGAGTTCAAAGGTATATTGAGAAACATTTATCCGCATTGGCTCTGAGTTAGTCTCCATCCTGGAGGCGCAATTTACCGTATCTCCCCAGATGTCATAGGCAAATTTCATGCTACCTACTACACCGGCAACAACAGGCCCGGTACTGATCCCTATACGCACATCAAAACGGGTAAGGTCATTCTCATCATATTTAGCCTTTTTCACCAGGTCAATAATGTCAAAGGCTGCGCGAATGATCCGCTCCGGGTGATCTATTGAAGGGTCCGGAAGTCCGCCTGCACAGAGATAGGCATC
>JABDPU010000067.1 GCA_013042625.1 Flavobacteriaceae bacterium
AAAATTCCTCCAAACAATGCCAGTATTGATGTTGTGATCAATACGGATCTCCAGCTTAATTCAAGGCTGATCCCGTTTAATAAATGTGGAAAAGCTGTTCCCAGGACCAATGCACCTACCAGGTAGCCCAAAGAAATACCAAGCCCTTTTTCAAAATAATCTGCTGCGATCTTCATCCCGACTGGGTATATTCCGGCAAGAAAAAAACCTGTTAAAAAACGTAATCCTAAAATACTGGCCAGGCTATTGCCTTCCCAGATCGCCCCAAGATTAAATAAAGCACCTAATAAGGCGCTAAAAAAGAAGACTCGCGATGGTGGAAAACGATCGGCAATAGTTAGTATGGCAAAGCTCAGGGTTCCTGTGATAAATCCGAATTGCACTGCAGAGGTAAGATGGCCCAGCGCACTTGCATTCATATTGAAATTGTCGATCAGATCTTCCATTACCCCATTACCGGCAAACCACAATGAGGTGCAACAAAATTGTGAAACAATAATTACAGGCAGGACTAGCTTTTTCATCAATCTTCAGTGTCGGTTTCTACAAATCCTGGCCAACGGCCCATGTATTCAATGAAGGCTTCGCCCAGGCCTTCATTCAGGAGATATTGTTTTGATACCGGAAGTTCAATTGGACTGAAATCCGGGTTTTTAATAACCCGTTTTGGGAAGTCGTGATGTAAAATGCCTGAACGCCCAACGGTTACAAAGTCAACTCCGTTATCTAAAATCCGCCTGACATCATCGGATGTCCCTATTTTTCCGGCCACAGTGAGTTTCACACTACCAAAGTCTAAGTCTGTAAAGTGAGAGAGCAGATCTTTATCCTGATACTGTTCATCTTCCGGGAATTTGAAAACATCCCATAAGGATAGGTCGAGAAAATCGATTTGCCCACCATCGATTAATTGGCTACAAATGATTTTCATCTCCCGAAGGTCCATGCCGAAGCGTTCCGGTGAAAGTCTTACCCCGAGTAGGAAATTCGGTCCGCATCTTGACCGTATTCCATCTACGATCTCGAACAACAAACGCGAACGGTTTTCCAGGGAGCCTCCATAATTATCAGTTCGCTTATTGATCTTCTGACTTAAGAACTGCGTCAGGATATAGCCATGAGCACCATGAACTTCCACGCCGGAGTACCCACATTTCTTCGCTCGTTCAGCAGCAATTATAAAATCATCACGAAGCTGATGAATCTCGTCAAGATTTAAAGCCCGAGCCCCGTGTTTTTCGCTATCCGACGGACAAACGGGTTGAGTTCCAATAATTTCGGAAGGTGATCGCATTCCGGCATGATGCAATTGCACAACTGCAAGGCTGCCATGTTTTTTGATAGCAGCGGTTAGTTTTTTATGTCCGGGAATGTGACCTTCTGAATAAAGTCCTAGCTGACCATAAAAACCTTTACCAATTTCCTGAACTGAAGTCGCGCAGGTCATAACTAATCCGAAGCCTCCTTTGGCCCGCATTTCCAACCAGTTAAATTCAGCCTCAGAAAGCCGTCCATCTTCATGACTTTGCTGATTGGTAAGAGGTGCCAGCATAAAGCAGTTCTTCATTTCAACACCACAGGAAAATTGAATAGGAGTGGTAAGGGATTTGGACATTCAGATAAGAACTTTAGTTGTTAGCAACCACAAAGATTTTATTGACGATCTTCCACTGATCGCTTAACTTATGCATTGATAGTATATCAATATAAGTGGTTTCCCCGACTTTCATACTGATTTTTGCAGAGGCAATTTTACCATCAACTGCATCAACACTTAAAATTTTCAAGGCACAGTCTTTCAATTCAGCCTCCGATAGTTTTTCCTTGTTAGCCCAGTTTGGGACCAGGTCCTTAAAAGGAATATTTGCAACATATTGGGTGCCATCATCGGCTTTTCGGGCTAGTTTCATTGCCCCATTGTCAAGATCGAAGGCTTTGTGTAATCGATCACCATCCCGTTCAACATAACCATAAAAGTAATTTTCGATTGTTTCGGTGATCAATTCAAGATCATTAGATTTTTCCTGGGCCGAAATACCAAGGGAAAAGAATAAAATTGGAATTATTAATCGGTTTATTTTCATACCATTCATTAATACAATTGTACTGTTCTAAGTTATTCAAAAAGATCGGAAGACAGGTAACGATCGCCTCGGTCACATATGATAGCTACCAATACACCGTTTTCCAGATGTTTTGCCATTTTAAGCGCAGCGGTAACTGAACCTCCACTACTCATGCCTGAGAACACGCCCTCTTCTGTGGCGAGCCGTCGTGCCATCACAGAGGCTTCTTCCTGGTTGACTTCAATAACCTGATCCACCCGCGAGGGATCGAAGAATTTCGGAACATATTCAGGAGGCCATTTCCTAATCCCTGGAATGCGGCTGCCGTCTTCGGGCTGGGCGCCGATAATCTGCACATCCGGATTTTGTTCTTTTAAATATTTACTGGTACCGGTAATGGTTCCTGTAGTCCCCATAGCTGAAATAAAATGTGTGACCCGGCCATTGGTGTCCCGCCAGATCTCGGGACCGGTAGTCTTGTAATGGGCCTTCCAGTTGTCATCATTGGCGAACTGGTCAAGCATGATATAACCCTCATTCTCAACTTTGTTTTTCGCATAATCCCTGGAACCTTCAATACCCACATCGGTTGAAGTAAGTATCACCTTTGCCCCATAGGCCCTCATGGTCTGCACCCTTTCTTTGGTAGCATGTTCAGGCATGACGAGTTCAATATCAAGTCCGTAGCGACCTGCTATCATTGCCAGGGCAATACCGGTATTCCCACTTGTGGCTTCAATGAGTTTAGTGTTTTTATCGATCTCACCTCGATCCAAAGCACTTTTTATCATATTGAAAGCCGCCCTGTCCTTGACGCTTCCACCGGGATTATGGCCTTCAAGTTTAAGCCAGAGCTCAATATTGGGGTTGCTGACCAGGTTGGTAGCTCGGACCATGGGCGTGTTCCCTATGAGATTTTCAATCTGCATCTTAGGTAATAGTTTTGATCTTGGTTTCTGTTATCGCTGAAACAATAGAGTTCGGTGGTACCGATGCTGTGATCCAGGCATTACCGCCAACGGTGGTATTTGCCCCAATTACAGTGTCACCACCTAAAATAGTGGCATTGGCATAGATGGTCACATTGTCTTCGACAGTGGGATGCCTTTTGGTATTGCGCTGCTTCCTGGCAACGTATCTGCCTCCAAGGGTAACCCCTTGGTATATGCGCACATTATTTTTGATAATGACCGTTTCACCTATTACAATACCTGTGGCATGATCTATAAAAAAGGAATCCCCGATCTGTGCACCAGGATTAATATCTGTACCGGTAAGACGATGGGCATATTCTGTCATCAGCCTGGGCACCAGCGGTATTCCGAATTTCAGCAACTCATGACTCAGCCTGTAAATGGCGATAGCATAAAATCCTGGATAAGCCAGGTATATCTCTTCTATGGAATTGGCGGCTGGATCGTTAGCCAGAAAGGCCTGTGCATCCATGTTCAATTTTTTCAGAATTTCAGGCAATACATTTACATATTGTTCCCAGACCGACTCACAGCTTTGCTCATGTTCCCAGCATGCGAGTTCAGTGATCTCTTCAAAAACCTTCTCTAACTCCTCCAGGTTACAGGTCAATTCCGTATCGCTGTCAAATAGGGTATGATAGAGCAGGTTTGTGAAATATTCAGTCCGTTCCTTAATTTTCAGTCGGAGGTTGGGATTTTGTTTGTGCTGTTTAAGCTGTTCTATGATAGGATTATTCCTTGTATCCATGATCGCTGATTTCGGTTCCTTAACAAAATTAATCATAAGCATTAATCTTTATGTGAAGAGTTTGATAATTAATCGGAATGAATTGATTTTCCTTACGGGAAAGAAGGTTTCGGGTAACGGGTAACGGGTAACGGGTAACGGGTAACGGGTAACAGGTAGCGTCTATCAGCAACTAATCAAGTGAATTAAAGAAATTCCAGATCTCCTCGCAGGCATTGATATCCCGGTTTGTATAACCGATAATGCGTTTGCCGAGGTATTGTTTGCCACCAGGCCAGGTATGTCCGCCACCAGCGATCTTATAAAATTTTAGTGCTCCGCCATCGCTGCAATCGCCATAGGTAGTTACACTTACTGTTGAATAGTCACGCTCATATTTATCTGGGAGAATGATGGGTTCTTCTTGCGAAGTGCAATTGTTTCTTTCCTTCCAGAAGTCGAGATAGTTATCATTCGAAACGATTTTACCTCTGCTTTTTCCGCGTTTGAAAAGGCGCACATCTCCTCCGTCATAAGGCACTAACGGATCATCAGT
>JABDPU010000078.1 GCA_013042625.1 Flavobacteriaceae bacterium
AACATCTTTGTCTTGAATGATCCTTCATTGAGCTTTTTATGTATCTGGATCATAGCGATTTTTATAATATCCGCAGCGCTACCCTGGATAGGGGCGTTTACCGCATTTCGTTCCGCACCTCCTCGCACTACGCCATTCCTTGAATTGATGTCTTTGAGATATCGTCGCCTTCCCAGTACGGTTTGAACATAACCATTCTCCCTGGCAAAGGCCACCTGGTTATTCATATACTCTTTTAACTTGGGATATGTGGTATAATATGTTTCAATCAATTCCCTGGCTTCACTTCTTGAGAGATCCGTTTGATTGCTCAATCCGAATGCCGAAACCCCATAGATAATTCCGAAGTTAACCGTCTTGGCATTCGCACGTTGCTCCCTTGAAACTTCAGCCAAAGGCACCCCAAAAACCTTTGCAGCCGTTGAAGCGTGAATATCTTCGCCATTTTTAAAGGCTTCAATCATGTTTTCTTCTTTGCTTAATGCAGCTATGATTCGAAGTTCAATCTGTGAATAATCGGCGGCGAGAAGAGTGAATTCATCATTTCTTGGTATAAAGGCTTTGCGCACCTGTCTTCCTCTCTCGGTACGTATTGGAATATTCTGAAGATTCGGATTATTGCTACTCAGTCTTCCTGTGGCCGCAACGGTTTGCATATAATCGGTATGCACATGTCCCGTTTGTTCCAATACCTGGTTAGGTAATGCATCAACATAGGTGCTTTTAAGTTTTGAAAGTCCCCTGAAATCCAGAATGCATTGAATGATCTCATGATTTTTGGCGAGGTCCCTTAACACGTCTTCGGCTGTTGAATACTGGCCGGTTTTGGTTTTTTTAGGTTTATCAACCAACTTCATCTTTTCAAATAGAATAACACCCAACTGCTTGGGTGATGCTATATTGAATTCTTCACCGGCCTGATCATAAATTTTCTTTTCCAGAGTCTTGATGTCCTCATCCAATTGTGTTGAAAGCGAATTCAGGAAGTCTTTGTCCAAATTGATTCCTTCGAGCTCCATATCAGCCAAAACCCTTAATAAAGGAATTTCAATTTCATCAAACAATTTCCTGGTATTGGCATCAGCCAGTTCTTTCTCAAAATGATCTTTAAGTTGATAAGTGATATCGGCATCTTCTACAGCGTACTCAGTAATCCTGTCTATCGCAACCTCGCGCATCGATAACTGATTTTTGCCTTTCTTACCGATCAGCGTTTCTATTTTTATGGGATTATAATTAAGATAGGCTTCTGATAGTACATCCATATTATGGCGCATGTCCGGATTGATCAGGTAATGCGCTAACATGGTATCAAATAAAGGTCCTTTAACCGCCAAATTGTATTTATCCAGAACCTTGATGTCATACTTTAGATTCTGCCCCACTTTTTCTATTGCTTCATTCTCAAAGAATGGACGAAGTCGTTCCAGCACCTTATCAGCCTCTTTTCGTTCTGCTGGTATGGGAAGATAGAATCCTTTATGAGGCAACCACGAAAATGCAATACCCACCAATTCGGCAACAATGGGATCAAGACCTGTGGTTTCCGTATCAAAACATACCGACGTCTGCTTATTTAAAACATCCAAAAACAGATCAAATGCCAATTCGGTATCTACGAATTGATAAAAGTGGGGTACTGTATCTGCGGTCGTTCTACCCGAAAAATTGGAATCAGGAGATGAGGTGTCCTGTATATTGGCCCCAAAAAGTGAGAACTGCCCCGATCCGGCAACAGCTTCGGTTTTCATCTCGGGCTTTGCATCTGATTTTGTTTTTTCAGAAGTACTCTTTCCATTATTATCGAATGTCTTGATGAGGTTTTCTGTGAGACGTCTGAATTCGAGCTCTTGAAAAATAGCCCTTACTGCCTCTAAGTCGGGAGAATTCAGTTCAAAGTCAGTTTCATCAAATTCAACCGGAACATCGGTCATTATCCTGGCTAATTTTTTCGAAAGCAGTCCGATTTCGGCATTGGCTTCAACCTTCTCCTTCATTTTGCCTTTCAACTCATGTGTATTAGCGAGCAGGTTTTCAAGGCTACCGTATTGCGCGAGAAATTTTTTAGCGGTTTTGTCACCCACTCCCGGAAGACCGGGAATATTGTCAACGGCATCGCCTTTCATGCCCAGGAAGTCTATTACTTGTTCAGGATTCTCGATTTCGAAATTCTCCTTAACCTCCGGAACTCCCCAGGTATCATATCCGCCGCCAAACCTGGGTTTGTACATAAATATATTTTCAGAAACCAGCTGAGCAAAATCTTTATCAGGTGTAACCATAAACGTTTTATAGCCTTCTTTCTCAGCCTGTTTGGCCAAAGTTCCTATCACATCATCGGCTTCAAATCCCTCCTTGACCATGATGGGGATATGCATGGCATCCAGAATTTTCTTAATATAAGGAACAGCTATTTTAATGGCTTCAGGAGTTTCGTCCCGATTCGCTTTGTATTCAGGATACATCTCATTACGGGCAACACTGCCGCCCTGGTCAAAACAAACCGCCAGATGATCCGGGCGTTCCCTTTTGATCACGTCCAGTAAGGAATTTGTAAATCCCATAATTGCTGAGGTATCCATGCCTTTTGAATTAATCCTGGGATTTTTAATAAATGCATAGTATCCCCTGAAAATCAAGGCATATGCATCAAGAAGAAAAAGACGTTTGGGTTCAGCCATAGTGTGGTGATTAAAGTTCATAAATCTACGAAACTTATGACTGCAATTGAAATGCAATTTGTAATTTTCCGAACAGATTATAAGCATAAAATGAATAACTTCTCTATTGCCATTCATGGTGGAGCCGGAACCCTGGTTAAAGGCATGATGACTCCGGAATTGGAGGTCCAGTATAAGGACGCATTGAAAAAAGCACTGGATATTGGTTCGGATATTCTTCGAAATGGTGGAAGTGCTATAGATGCTGTTGAACAGGCTGTAATATCACTTGAAGATTCGCACCTGTTTAATGCAGGGAAAGGAAGCGTATTTACCTCGAAAGGGAAGCATGAAATGGATGCAAGCATTATGGATGGCAAAAGCCTGGAAGCCGGAGCGGTTTCTCTTGTAGCAGGCATTAAAAACCCGGTAAGCTTGGCACGCGAGGTCATGGACAATAGCGATCATGTTTTTCTCGCTGGTGAAGGAGCGATGGAGTTTGCTAAATTCAGGGCTGTTGAAATGAGAGATGAAGCATTCTTTTACGATGAATTTCGATTTCAACAGTGGCAGGAAATTAAGGATTCCGACAAGTTTCAACTGGATCATTCGGTTAAAAAAGATTCCAAATTCGGAACTGTTGGTGCGGTTGCCTGTGATGAACAGGGTAACTTGGCTGCGGCAACATCAACCGGTGGAATGACCAATAAAAGGTTTGGCAGAATTGGCGATAGTCCTGTCATTGGTTCAGGCACTTATGCGAATAACCAAACATGTGCGGTGTCCTGTACGGGAAGTGGTGAGTTCTTCATTAGGGGAGTTGCAGCATATGATGTTTCCTGCCTGATGGAATATAAGGGTTTGTCGCTTGAAGAAGCGGCAAACGAAGTCGTCTTTAACCGGTTAAAAACAATAAATGGTGATGGTGGATTGATTGCCTGTGATAGATTTGGCAATATTACCATGCCCTTTAATACAGAAGGTATGTACAGGGCTTCCTTAGATATAAATGGTAAGGAAACGATTTCGATCTACTCCTGATCAAATGAAAGGCGCCTCTATAGGTAGGACGGTAACTTTTCGCTTTTTAATATTGAATTTATCGCTGTTTGAAAGTACATGAACCCTGAGATTGACCATGGTCATGGGAGTACCTTCTTCAAGCACCTCTTCATTGTTGTGTTTGAGTTTATGACCATCGAAAACGATAACCATCCCGGAGCCGATTACCGTACATTCATTCCCGTTTTTTATGATCATTCCTGTGTCTTCAGAGAGTCCGAATCCAATTAATCTGGGAAATTTTGCAACCGCCTCCGATTGCCTTCCAAATCGACCTCTTTGAATAAAATGGGTATCTATCATGACCCTGGGCAGAAGGCCTAAACCTTTTTCCATTCTCACGGTCCCTTTAAAAAAGGCCTCTGTGCTACTGCCGCCGGATATCATTTCCTCTGCCATGGCCATAGCACCTGCACTGGTTCCGGCCAAAACAAAACTTTCGTCATTCAGGTATCGATCCATCAGCAACTCATGTAATTGAGTGTCCTTAATCTTACTTGTAATTTTTCTCTGATCACCTCCTGTGAACATAATACAATTGGCCTGCTTTACCAGTTCTAAGGAAATCTTTTTATCTGCGTCTTTTCTGGTTTTTATATTCAGGATCTTAACATTATCAACCCCTAGTTTATTGAAGGCTTTGATATAAATCTCTGAAAGTTCGATAGGGATACTGGATGCTGCTGGTACGACCAAAACCCGTGCATTTTTACCTCCCGACTGTCTAACAACATGATAAAGAATATCCTCTTCAATAAACTCTAGTGAATGAGCTTCATCTTCATCATGTCCTTTTTTTTCATTCCCTCCAATTGGGATCAGGGTACCTTTAATTTGGTGCATAATAACAGTAAATAGCTGTGATACGGGGCAAAATTAAACTATTTTTCTTGGGAATTTGTATATCTTTATAATCTTTCACTCTAAAAATAAATGAACATGAAAATAGTGAGCATCAATGCAATGAGGGGCCCCAATTACTGGTCGATCAGACGACATAAACTGATTGTAATGGTCCTTGATTTAGAGGAGATGGAAGAGTTACCATCAAATAAAGTAGATGGCTTTTATGAAAGGCTTGCTAAAATGTTTCCCGGCATGTATGAGCATCGTTGCTCAGTAGGTGAACCAGGAGGATTCTTTCAAAGGGTTGAAGAAGGGACATGGATGGGCCATATCATTGAACACATCGCCCTGGAAATTCAAACCCTGGCTGGTATGGATGTTGGTTTCGGAAGAACCAGAACTTACGGAGAGAAAGGTGTATACTCAGTTGTATTTGCTTATATGGAGGAGAAAGTGGGCCGTTATGCGGCCAGGGCTTCCGTTCGTATTTGTGAAGCTTTGATCAGTGGTGAGGACTATGATATGTCTGAAGATATCCAGGAGATGAGGGAGCTTAGGGAATCAGAACGACTTGGGCCAAGTACCGGATCAATAGTTAACGAAGCCGAATCGAGAGGCATTCCATGGATAAGACTGAACAAATACTCACTTTGCCAGCTTGGATATGGAGCCAACCAGAAGAGGATCCAGGCTACGGTTACCAGTGAGACCAGCAGTATTGGAGTCGAGTTGGCATGTGATAAGGAAGACACTAAATACCTGTTAGAACAGGCCGAAGTTGAAGTGCCTAAAGGTGATATTATCCGTCGCGAACGGAGTTTGGAAGAGGCTTGTAATTATGTGGGTTACCCTTTGGTTGTAAAACCAATTGACGGTAATCATGGCCGCGGTATTACGGTTGATATTCAGAATTATGATGACGCTTTGGAAGCCTTTAGAAAGGCCAAGGAAAGTTCACGAAGCGGTGCTATAATCATTGAAAAGTATATTACCGGCGAGGATTACAGATTATTAGTGATCAATAACGTTATGGTCGCTGCGGCCAAACGAACGCCTGCGCATGTTATCGGTGATGGAAAATCAACAATTCAGGAGCTGATCGATAAGGTTAACGAGGACCCAAGGCGAGGTTATGGGCATGAAGAAGTACTGACACAGATTACAGTTAATGATTTGACAAAAACCATAATTGCTGCAAAAGGCTACACTACAGACTCTGTAATTGATGAAGGAGAAATGCTGGTTTTAAAGGATACGGCTAACCTCAGTACAGGAGGTACCGCAGAAGATGTGACCGATATTGTTCATCCGGCTAATGTGGCCATGGTTGAACGCATATCAAAAATCATTGACCTGGATATCTGTGGTGTTGATATTATGACTACCGATATCAGTAAACCCTTATCGGAAACTGGCGGAGCGGTTTTAGAGGTTAATGCCGGTCCAGGTTTCAGAATGCATCTGGCACCAACAACAGGCTTGCCGCGAAATGTCGCAGCACCTGTGATCGACAAGCTGTTTCCAATTAAGGGAGATACAGGTCGAATTCCTATCGTAGCGGTCACCGGAACCAATGGAAAAACAACAACAACAAGACTAATAGCTCATATTGCGAAACTCAAAGGACATCGGGTAGGTTACACAACCAGTGATGGTGTTTATATTCAGAACCGACTGCTGATGACGGGCGATTGTACCGGCCCTGCCAGCGCCGAATTCGTTCTAAAAGATCCAACGGTGAATTTTTCAGTTTTGGAATGTGCACGTGGCGGACTCCTAAGAGCCGGCCTTGGATTTAAAAAATGCGATGTTGGAATTGTGACCAATGTTGCAGCCGATCACCTCGGATTGAAAGGTATTCACTCCATAGAACAATTGGCAAAGGTAAAAGGAGTAATCCCTGAAACCGTATTACCGGATGGCTATGCTATTTTAAATGCCGATGACGACCTGGTATATAATATGAGGCGCACAGTTGACTGCAATGTAGCGCTGTTCTCGATGGATGAAAACAATCCGCGGATTAAAGCGCTTCAACGATTGAATGGAATAACGGCAATTTATGAGAGCGGTTACGTAACCATTTGTAAAGGTGAATGGAAAATGAGAGTTATGAGAGCCGATGACATTCCTTTAACCTATGGTGGGCGGGCAAAATTTATGATTCAGAATATTCTTCCTGCGGTGATTGCTGCCCATGTTCAAGGTATCAGTATAGAAGATACAAAAGCAGCTTTGGAATCCTTCATTCCTTCTCCCTCCCAAACACCGGGCCGATTGAATCTGTTCAAGTTCAATAATTTTAGTGTTTTATTGGATTATGCTCATAATCCGGCTGGTATGCGGGCTTTGCAGAAATTTACAGATAATCTCGATGCCACAGTAAAGGTTGGGATAATTGCTGGAATTGGAGACCGTCGCATTGAGGACAATAATGAAATGGGAAGTATAGCAGCCGAGATGTTTGATGAGGTCATCATCAGGCAGGATAAGCACCTCAGAGGAAAATCTGAGGATGAGCTGATCAAAATGCTGGATGATGGAATAAAAATGAAAGATCCGAACAAAAAGACGATTATTATTCCTTCGGAACGGGAAGCTATAAATTATGCCGTCAAGAATGCCCGGCAGGGATCGTTGATTATTCTATGCAGTGATGTTGTGCCTGATGCACTTGAACTGGTAACTGAACTAAAGGAAAAAGAAGCCAGGGGAGAACTTGAATTTTCCTAAAAACAGGAAAAAAAAAGCCACAACTTGCGCCGTGGCCTTCCTCGAAAAATTCATGTATATAGAAGTGAGTAATCTTAACTCATCAGAGTTTCTTTTCTTTTCATCTGTAGAATCCTGATATAGGCCTTCACACTGATGATTTCCTGGCTTTTGCCATAATTGATCGATTTGTTCTGAACTCTTGGATCAGCGCTAATGCGTTCAATTCGTTTCAAGGAATAAAGATCCTTGTTTTCAAGGTCTAAAACCGGACTGGTTTGTACCTCTTCCTCGTAAATAAAGGTCGCAATTGGATTTACTTTTTGATTGACAGGCTCGTTTTGAGCGCCAACCGATAATGTAATCAATATGAAACAATTTATTATGAACATTTTCCCCATTGCCATAACATTTTAAAAGTGCTTAACCGTTCATTCGCAGTATTTTAAAACTGTACTGCTCTGATTTGGTAATACCAATTAAGTTCATCAAAGAGAGAATTCTTAATAAAATTGATAAAAGGGCAATAATTCTAGACCAATTGGGTGGTTGTTCAAAATATTTCGATGAAATACAACATATGAATGAGAGTAAAGTCCGATGTTGATGAAACCAAAGATGAGCAGACCAAATGAATCAGCCACTCCTCTTTTTCTGATAAATAGTTATGCCCTATTGGATAATTATCTTTTTGACTACAACCGTATTATGAGACTGCAGCTGTAAAAAGTAAGTACCTGCAGTAAGTTGTCGCAAATCAAGTCGAGACGAGCCCATGAATTCCATAACTTGTTTACCCGTCATATCTAATATTTTGACCTGGTCAATCTCTTTCCCCGATCTTATATGGATGAAGGATGAGGTTGGATTTGGATATATTTTAATTTCAGTTAAATGGTTCTCAACCGGCTCAATACTCAGCGTGCTGAAATTAAAACTCTCCAAGCCTGGGGAGATGCCATTGAAATAGTCTTGTGTGGTGGTATTATCGATATTCGAATTGTAAAAACTGTC
>JABDPU010000081.1 GCA_013042625.1 Flavobacteriaceae bacterium
CCGCTGATGTGTGCACTCGGCCCTGGGTTTCGGTTTGAGGAACCCGTTGTACGCGATGAACTCCGGCTTCAAATTTCAATGTTCCGTAGACATCGTCACCAGACACTTCAAAAATTACTTCTTTAAAACCACCCGAAGTACCTTCATTAAAGTCCACTATGCTGACCTTCCAACCACGACCTTCACAGTACTTGGTATACATCCGATAGAGATCACCAGCAAAAATACTGGCCTCATCCCCTCCTGTTCCGGCTCTGATTTCAACAACCACATTTTTAGCGTCGTCCGGGTCCTTTGGAATCAGCATAAATTTTATCTCCTCCTCAAGCGGACCTAGTTTTTCTTTGGCTTCTTCAAGCTCCATTTTGGCCATCTCCACCATTTCTGCATCTGAGCCATCAGCAATAATCTCCTCAGCCTCTGTGATATTGTCCATTAAGGATTTATACTCATCGCCCTTATCAATTATTTTTCGAAGATCCTTGTACTCTTTATTCAATTTGATATAGCGCTTCTGATCTGCGATAATATCAGGTTGAATGATCAGGTCATTGACCTCATCGAAACGTTGTTTTACGATTTGGATTTTCTCTAACATAATTGCTGTGATCGCTGGCAAAAATACGATATTTTCCAGTATACGGCCCTCGGGTTATCAATACATATCAACAATAAAAAATAATTGTAAACCGTTGTCGTTAAAAGTATTAAGATGCAGCAATTCCTAACTATACTAACATTTTATCGGCCGTTTGTTTTATGGTCGTTAATGATCAATGTATGTATTGCTATTATCTACCCATTTATAATTCCAGCAATAACAACTAAACTCTTCTTAGCTGTTTTTGTGTGGTACCTGGTTTCTGAAACCAATGCGAGACGAAAACTTGATTTTTACAGGCGACTCGGAATTTCTCCAATCCGACTATTCAGTATACTGTTTGTGGTAGACATCTTTCTGACTATAGGATTTCTGGAAGTTGTAAAAGCCTATATATAAGTGGCTTAACTATAATTGAAATTGCCAAATTTACTGCTAATGGTAAGGGCTTTAGTAACTGAATCCTCCACCCGGCCGATAATTTTTGCCTCCACATTAAACGATTGAGAAATTTCGATAATGTCCTGCGCTATATCCGGATCAACATAAAGTTCCATTCGGTGTCCGCAATTAAACACCTGGTACATTTCTTCCCATGGTGTTTCTGACTGCTCTTGAATCAATCGGAATAATGGTGGAATATCAAACATATTGTCTTTTATGACATGATACCGATCTATAAAATGAAGAATTTTAGTTTGAGCGCCCCCACTGCAATGAATCATTCCATGGATCTTTGTTCGATCACAGGACCTTAAAACCGATTGGATAACCGGAGCATATGTTCGGGTTGGTGACAATACCAGCTTTCCCGCATCAAGTGGAGATCCGGGAACCTCATCAGTCAGCTTCATGCCTCCGGAATAAATGAGTTCTTCCGGAATGGAACTGTCAAAACTCTCGGGATATTTCTCAGATAAACTCTTATGGAATACATCGTGCCGTGCCGAAGTCAGGCCATTACTGCCCATACCACCATTATATTCTTTTTCATAGGTAGCCTGGCCATAAGAAGCCAGTCCAACAATGACTTGTCCGGGTCTGATCTTCGCATTGTCTATGACTTCATTCCTGCGCATCCTGGCAGTAACGGTAGAATCAACAATAATAGTCCTCACAAGATCTCCAACATCGGCTGTTTCACCACCTGTTGAATATATCTCAACACCGTACTCAGCTAATTCGCTGATCAACTCCTCCGTTCCATTAATTATAGCCGAAATGACTTCTCCCGGGATCAGTGATTTATTTCTTCCTATGGTTGAGGAAAGGAAAATGTTGGTTGTGACTCCAACGCAAAGCAGGTCATCTATATTCATGATAAGTGCATCCTGAGCAATGCCCTTCCAGACCGATATATCACCGGTTTCTTTCCAATACATATAAGCCAGGGAACTTTTTGTTCCGGCACCATCGGCATGCATAATAAGACAGTGGTCTTTATCTCCTGTAAGGTAATCGGGTACTATTTTGCAAAACGCCTTTGGAAACAGCCCTTTATCTATCTTTTTAATGGCCTGATGCACATCCTCCTTTGAGGCGGAAACACCGCGAAGGGCGTATCTTTTACTGACCTCTTTGCTCATGCGGATTAGATTTGAAGCAAAAGTAAGTATTTAGGTTTATTTGTCACCATCAATAGGATTCGATTCGATAATCGTTGCGGATCCATTTTTTGATTTGTCCTTAAATCCCCCGAAATACATATTTATCCCGAATCCCATTCGCCAGTAGATATCATCAGATTCACCGAAAATCCTGCCATCGAGTTCATCGTCGAATATGTGATTATAGTCTGCAAATAATTTCAGGCCCAACCTCGGAAGCACAAGATATTCAACGCCTGCTCCACCCTGGACTTTCGTATGCGTATTCTCAAAATAATTGGCAGCATGATATCCTCCGCCGGCGAATATATAGGGAGAGAAAGATCCATCAGGTATTAAATTCCATTCCAGGTTCAGATCAAATGACATGAAGCCGTTATTAAACAAATCCTTATATGCCAGGTTAAACTTATGATAGGTCAAATTTATATTTACATGCCGCCCTAAATAGCGTTTGTAACCTGCGTGAAAATAGAATTCGAACATAGGGTCAGGAAAATCACCATTTATTACAGAAGAACCAACGGCCAGGGTTAATGCATTCGAACCTCTTATATTTTCACCAAATCGTTCGTTGGTTTTACGTTCTGAATTGGTGGGAGGAACATTACTGATTCCTTCATCCTGTGCACGAAGAAAATTTACTGACAAGACAACGCTTATCAGCAGTGTTATATTCATCAATTTTTTTGCAATCATATGTCTTCGAGAAAGCTGGTAATCCAAAGCAGACAGGGGTTAAAAAGAAATCAAGAATTCCTTAAATTCAATGCAAAGTTAAGTCTCTTTGTTTAAAGTAAAAAGTCGAAAAGGTTCAAACTTGAAGAAAAAAAAGCTTAAAATATGTCGTGTAACGATCACATTTTAAGCTTTCCGTACTAAATATAAAAAACGAAAAAACTATTCAATAAACCTATGACGCTGTTTCAGCATCTGATTTAATTTCAACTTTATTGTCTTGGGAAACATCATCTTTGACTTCAATAGTGTCGTCAAGAGAGAAAAGTAGAGTCGCAACCATAAGTGCAACTACACTTAGCAGTAACTTTTTCATTTTTACAAAATTTGATTAATAGCACTTCAAATTTAAGTAAAAAAAATATTGCAAAAGCTTGTTCTCCATCTCCCAACGTCAGAAAATCCACATATTTTCGACAAGGTGTTAATTAATTAGATGAAATACCTTTTTTCAATTAATTATTGAGAAAAATAGGTGCAGATACGTAAGAATACTCAACTACCCTTCTATTATCATGACCCACCGCATTCCTATCGCGTAAATAATAATTCCCGGTATTTAGTCAAAGGCCAAATTTCATCATCAACTAACATCTCGAGTTTATCACAATGATATCGAATCTCTTCGAAGAATGGCTTAACGGTATTGCAATAGGCCTGGGCCTTCTTATCAATTCCATGTATTGTATTGGCCTTTTTTCGCGCATTGATCATCTTTGTTACCCCGGAATTAATAGCGGCTACTTTAGCTGAAATATCCTGTATAAGTTCGATTTGCTCCTGGGCATGCTTTTTGAAGTCCGAGCCAAAAATCGATTTCAAACCACCTACATTTTCAATCAGTACATTTTGGTAGCGCACAGCTGTCGGAATAATATGATTTCGAGCTATATCACCTAAAACCCGGCTTTCAATCTGAAGCCTTAATGTATATTCCTCCAACTCAATTTCATATCGGGCTTTGACTTCAACCGCATTCATTACACCAAGTTCTTCAAACAATGAAATGGTCTTATCAGAAATCTTAACCTTCAAAGCTTCAGGAGTGGTTTCATTATTACTCAAGCCACGTTTTTTCGCTTCCTTTTTCCATTCTTCACTATAACCATTACCTTCAAAAAGAATATGCTTCGATTTCTTGATCAATTCACGAAGGACATTAAAAATTGCATCGTCCTTTTTCATGTCTTTCTTATCTATAAGCGCATCAACTTCCTTTTTGAATGATATGAGTTGATTGGCAACAATAGTATTTAAGACGGTCATAGGATTAGCACAATTGGCTGATGAGCCAACGGCCCGGAACTCGAATTTGTTCCCGGTAAATGCAAAGGGAGAGGTTCGGTTACGATCGGTATTATCCAGTAGTATTTCAGGAATTTTACCTACCACATTCAATTTAAGATCGGTTTTTTCCTCCGGTGATAATTTTCCTTTAGTTACTCCTTCAAGATTCTCAAGTACATTCGACAACTGTTCACCGATGAAAACTGAAATGATTGCCGGAGGTGCTTCATTGGCACCCAGCCTGTAGTCATTACTTGCAGAAGCAATGGATGCCCGTAGTAATTCTTCATAATCACTGACAGCCTTGATAGTATTAACAAAAAAGGTCAGGAACTGAAGATTGCTCATAGGTGTTTTACCCGGGCTAAGCAGGTTCACTCCGGTATCGGTAGTTAAGCTCCAATTATTATGCTTCCCTGAACCGTTTACACCGGCAAAGGGTTTCTCATGAAAAAGAACTTTAAAATGATGACGCTGCCCTACCTTATCCATCACATCCATAATGAGTGAGTTATGATCCACAGCAAGATTGGCCTCATCATATATTGGTGCTACTTCAAACTGATTTGGTGCCACCTCATTATGCCTGGTCTTAATTGGAATACCCAACAACATGCATTCATGCTCGAGGTCTCTCATAAAGGACAACGCTCTCCTGGGTATGCTTCCAAAATAATGATCATCTAATTGCTGCCCTTTGGCAGGCGAATGACCTAACAAGGTTCTACCCGCCATTACCAGGTCAGGACGGGATGCCGTCAACAATGAATCGATCAGGAAATACTCCTGTTCCCAACCTAAAGAGGCGTTTACCTTTTTTACATTTTTATCAAAATAACGAGCTACGGCAACTGCAGCCTGGTCAACGCTTTGCAAAGCCCTGAGCAAGGGTGTTTTATAATCTAAAGCTTCTCCCGTGTAGGCCACAAAAACCGTGGGAATACATAAGGTGGTACCATAAATAAATGCGGGTGAGGACGGATCCCATGCTGTATATCCGCGCGCCTCAAAAGTATTTCGAATACCTCCACTCGGAAAACTGGAAGCGTCCGGTTCCTGCTGAACCAATTGTCCCCCACCAAACTTCTCTATGGCCTGGCCATCTGGTGTTAATTCAAAAAAGGCATCATGCTTTTCAGCCGTCGCACCTGTTAGAGGCTGAAACCAATGCGTATAATGTGTGGTTCCTTTTGATATAGCCCAATCTTTCATTGCAGCAGCAATCTGGTCGGCAATACCCCTGTCAATCTTCGCCCCTTTTTCAACTGCAGCTTTTACACTTTTAAATGCATCCTTAGTTAAGGATTGTCGCATCGTTGACTCATTAAATACATTGACACCGAATAATTCGGAACGCTTTTGTGATTCCGTTATGGCCTCAGGTTCCCGGCCAAGAGACTCCTTTAATGCATGAAAACGCAAAGTGGACATGATTTTTTTACTTTTTTAATTCTACTATTTAGATCCGCCTGGCAAAATTAACGGAGTTTATTAACAATTTCGTGAAATTTTGAATATTATTTTAATAATTTATTAAACACCCCTCTTTTTTTATGGGGTAAAATTACCGATAATCAAATTGTTGATAAATAGACCCTAAATTTAAGGTGGTATAAACCAAATTAAATATATTTGTGCCTTAATCATTAAAATTGAAAAATAAAGAATAGATCATGGCAAAATCTAAATTAGAGTATATCTGGTTGGACGGCTATATCCCAACACAGAATATGAGAAGTAAAACTAAGGTCGAAGATGATTTTAGTGGTAAATTGGAAGATTGTCCGATTTGGGCATTTGACGGTAGTTCTACCAAGCAGGCGGAAGGAAATGATTCAGATTGTTTGTTAAAACCCGTTTCAATTTATCCAGATCCTGCGAGAAGTAACGGCTACCTTGTTGTGGCTGAAGTATTGAATGCCGATGGCACGCCTCATGAATCAAATGCAAGGGCAAAAATTAATGACGATGACAATGATTTCTGGTTTGGATTTGAGCAGGAATACTTTATCATGGATACGCACACAGAGTTACCGTTGGGCTTTCCAGTTGGAGGTTACCCGGGCCCACAAGGTCTGTATTATTGCTCTGTAGGAGGAAGAAACACACACGGAAGGGCATTTGTTGAGGAACATGCCGACCAATGTATTGCGGCTGGCATTAACTTTGAAGGAATCAACCAGGAGGTGGCTTGTGGCCAGTGGGAATTCCAGGTTTTTGCCAAGGGAGCAAAAAAGGCAGGTGATGAGGTATGGATAGCCCGTTATTTGCTTGATCGTCTGACGGAGAAATACGGATATTATATAGAATATCATCCAAAGCCGGTAAAAGGAGACTGGAATGGATCCGGTATGCACGCTAACTTCTCAAATTCTCTGTTGAGAACCTGCGGCAGCCAGGAGGTATATGAAAGAGTTTGTGAAGCATTCAGACCTGTTACCCAGGAGCACATTGAGGTATACGGAGAATTTAATGATGAGCGTCTGACAGGCTTGCATGAAACAGCTTCAATCCATGATTTCAGTTATGGTATATCTGATCGTGGTGCTTCAATCAGAATCCCGATCATTACCGTCGAAAAAGGATGGAAAGGATGGCTTGAAGATCGTCGTCCTGCATCTAATGCAGACCCATATAAGGTGGCTGGACGAATTGTTGAAACAGTAAAGAGTGCCAACGTTGAAGCATTAGTATAATCTGAACGTTCATTTTTATTAGCCGGATGACCTCACATCCGGCTTTTTTTATGCTCAACCTGTACTGAAAACCAGGAAAATAAACAATCCATATCCCAGAACAAGGATGAATCCCTTTCGGCGACTGATCATAAACCGTTTGGGAATAAATATCATCGGGATTAAAACGGCAGCAAAAGCCAGCATCCAGAATATATCTCGATTCAGGATGGCGGGATCAGTTACCGGAATGGTTTTAATAATTGAGGTCAGCCCGAGAACCGAACCGATATTAAAGATATTTGAACCGATAAGATTTCCCAGGGAAATCGCTTTTTCTTTCTTGGCAGCTGCGATTACAGAAGCGGCTAATTCAGGCACACTAGTTCCCAGGGCAATCATAGAGACAGAAATAACAGCTTCGGACACACCCAATATTTTTGCCATATCGATTGCACCTCTCACAAGCCATTCCGAACCAAAATATAAGGCAAGACCTCCGATAAACAACCAGAGGAAAATTTTAAAATTCGAAACAACCGACAGGGTCTCATCTACCTCGTCATCCATATTAGCCTTTCCACGAGCAGATTTTATCAGTATTACCAGAAAGGTCAGAAGGCCAACGAATAGAATTATGCCCTCAAAAGTACTAAGCTGATTATCATTGTATAAAAAGAAATAAAGCGCAAGGGAGAATAACATCATAACAGGCCAGTTTAACCTGTAAAAACTCCGGTCGACACTAATGCGGCCAACCAAAGCTGTAACACCAAGAACCAAACCTATATTCGCGATATTCGAACCAACAACATTATTAATGGCTATGGCAGGAGCATCGTTGAAGGCGGCATTCAGACTAACAAGTAACTCCGGTGCAGAAGTTGCGAATGATACTATAGTCATTCCTATCAGTAATTTCGACAACTTGAATTTAAAAGACAGGGCAACGGAAGATCTTACCAGATATTCACCCCCTATAACAAGCAGTGCAAAACCTAAAAGCAGCCAAATTACACTCATAGACTTTCTTTGGAATGCGAAGATAGCATATGGCAGCAGCAATACTACAGCAAATGCCCAATTTTCTTAACATCTCATTATAATTCTGTTTTAAAGTTCCGTTAAAAATTGGCATAGTCATGATTCTAAGATTAATTTTGAAGTCTAAACCAACGTAAATTCAATGGTTATGTTCAAAAATTTGATCATTCTTGCACTATTAGTCTGTGCAGGCTTTAATCCAATTTCTGTACAGTCTCAAACAAAAAGCCATCTTCACTCGAAGGAGGCGATGGATGTTACTATTACTATTGATGGTAATGCATCTGAATCTGATCTTTCCGATATCAAATGTTTAATGGAGGAACATGGTTTAGAGATAAAGTTTAACCATGTGGAACGCAAACGTGGACAAATTACGGGTATTAAAATCGAAATTTATGATGATAAGGGTAGTATGACCTCCAGTCAGATTTCACTGATGGATCCTATCCCCGCAATTAATTTTGGTCGTAAAGATGGTCATTTGTTTATTGAGCAAGGCAATTCTACTCTAGATCGGTTTGCGTTTTATAGCGGTATGAATGTATTACCTCTCACCATGGAGGCCGATTCCATCTTCTCTGGAATGAGCCAGAGTTTTACCTTCAGCTTCGACGAATTGTTTGATAAAGACAGCATGTTCATTTTAGGAGGTCAGTTCCAGGACATGGCCAAGCTGCAGGAAAAAATGCGAGAGTTGATGGAGTCGCGCGGACAAAGCATTCCTGAAATGGATTGGAGCTTTGGTAAAAACAAAGGACCAAAATATCGATTTAAAGATGATCCGAACCTTGAAAAGTTAATCATGATCGACGGCAAAGAGGCAAGCTTCGATAAACTCAACGCTTTGGCCAAGAATGATTTGCTGGATACCGTAGATGTGCTGAAATCTCAAACAGCCATGAGTATTTATGGGAAAAAGGCTCGAGATGGTGCGATAATCGCCACTACAAAGGATTAATTAAACTACTCCACTACCCTGATAAAATATGACTCAAGTTAGTATAACTAGACATTTAGTTAAATAACTATTAAATTAGTTGTTTAACTATTTTTTTAGTTATAAGTTTGGATCAAGCAAATAATTTATTCAATACAGGATGGAAAAACTTACCAATAAGGAAGAAGAGATCATGCAGATCTTATGGCAGCTGGAAAAGGCATTTGTCAAAGAAGTATTGGCCAAAATTCCCGGTAACAAACCGCATTACAATACATTATCTACCATAATCAGAAACCTTGAGGATAAGGGTTATGTCAGCCATAAAGCATTTGGAAAAACCCATCAGTACTACCCTATAATTGAAAAGGAGGCTTATAGAAAACGGTTCTTCTCGAATGCCATTGAAAACTATTTCAATAACTCCTATAAAAATGTAGTATCATTTTTTGCCAAGGAGGAAAAGATTAGCGTAGAGGAACTAAAGGAGATTATTAACCTAATTGAAAAAAAGAAATAAGATGGATATTTTGTTAAAATCAACCATCCTGGTCACCCTGTTTTATACATGCTATGTATTATTTCTAAGAAAGGAAACATTTTTTCAATCGAACAGGGCATTTTTAGATTTTGGCCTGGTCCTGACCCTGATTCTTCCATGGATTACGATTCCGGTTTATATTACCAAACCCCTTCCGGTGCTGTCTTACGAAAATTTAGCTAAGGTTCAATCCCTTGAGGTTGTTGGGAATACAGCTGCCAACTGGTCCTGGGAAAATCTGTTATTAGTTCTTTACCTGGTTGGAATTTCTGTATTTCTAATAAAATTTCTGATTGAACTGTTCTCTCTGAAGGCCATGATCGGCAAAGGCCGTATGACAAAGAAAGATGGATACTCCCTTGTAGAGATTAAGGAAAATGTGTCCCCCTTTTCTTTTTTCAAATCCATTGTATTCAATCCCGATTCATTCGGGACTGAAGAACTGGCTCAAATCATCGAACATGAAAAGGTCCATGTCAGACAGGGGCATTCCTATGACATTATATTTATGCGCATCATGTGCATTATGAACTGGTTTAATCCTGTGGTATGGTTATATCAATCGGCAGTGGAACAAAACCTTGAATTTATTGCCGACAATAGCGCCAAACGCGTTTCCGGAGCATCTAATTTTTATCACAAATTATTGCTGAATTCAGCAGTTCCGGAGTACAGATTGATCTTGGCCAATAATTTCTTCAATTCATTAATCAAAAAACGAATAGTTATGTTACAAAAACAAAGATCTAACCGGAGTAATCAGTTGAAAATGACATTGATACTTCCCCTCCTGACTCTATTTCTTATGAGTTTCAGTACCAAGGAGATCGTGACCTACGAAGCTCCGGAAAATGAAGTCAATTCAGGATTAATGCAGCTGAATGATGCCGATGATGGTGAGACCATTGAGGTTATCGTTAGCAAAGACATGTCTGATAATGACCTGGACAAATTAGTTGCGGAATTCAAGAAAATGGATATCAGTCTGAAATTCAAAGGTGTAAAACGAAATAGTAGCGGTGATATAAAAGCCATTGAAATATCGGTAAAATCAGATAAGTCCAGTGCCAACTACAGCTCGAATTCAGACGATGGTATAAATCCCATCACAATTAGGGTAAAGGATGGCTCGATTTCCATTGGTGATGGGAAAGTTCATGAAGACCATAATTTATTTGAATACAAAACCGGTGAAGATGGAAGTGTATGGATTCATAAAGGGGATAAAACTTCGGGTAATGTTCATTTCTTCTCAGATGATGACAAGCATATTGAAATCCACGAAGAGGATGGTAAAACGATCATTAAGAGTGACAAAGCCATATTTATTAGTGAGGACGGTAAGATTAAGGAAATTAAGAAGATAGGTAAAGGCGGAAACGCTTTATTCATTCAGGACCATGGTCATGATGATAGCGAGGTTGAAATCATCGAGATTGAAGGCGGGGATGGTGACAGCAATGAAGTTATCATTAAAAAGATTAAGGACGGTAAGGTAATCAAAGAATGGATCGATAAGAAAGATGGCAATGTTTGGGTCATGGATGAAGATGAGAATGAGATAAAGGCAAATAAAATAGTTATCAGAAACGTTGGTAAAGACAAGATACATATTGCCGGTGATTCGGAAGATGCATTGATCCTTTTAGACGGTAAAGAGATCTCAAAGGAGGAAGCCAATGATCTCGATTCCGATAACATCAAATCTGTAGAGGTACTTAAAGGTAAAAAAGCTGAAGAGAAGTATGGTAAGAAAGCAAAAAACGGTGTGATTATCATCAAAACCAAGGAATAGGACAGGTTAAAAAACGAATTATCTAATCTACCTGGCAATGTTTCATTGTCAGGTTTTTTTTGCACAAAAAAGATGATTTTGATAAAATATCGGGTTTTTAATCGCTTTTTTGCCTGCAAAAATAAATTTTGATCAAAAATCAGCCTACAATTATTATATTTTGTAACTTTTTTATCATTATATACTTACTGTTTAATACTTCTTTGTAGACAGGTCACATAATATTATTATATATTTTATCTTTTAGCTTTATACCTTAAAGTTAATTTTATCCTTTTTCCATAAAACTCTTGGAGGTAGGATTTCCAAAATTATATATTGCTGAAACAATTGAGAAAACAACTTAATAATCAACCATTTAAAACAATAATCA
>JABDPU010000088.1 GCA_013042625.1 Flavobacteriaceae bacterium
AGCACATACTTGCTTCAAAATGGGGATATCACGGAAATACCAATGCATGTATTGCCGTAAGTTCATATAAATTTCACAGAAAAGGAGGAACCGGAAAACCGGAAACAACACATATTTTTCCGATTCCGGATTCGTTCAGGGGAATGTACCGGGGTGAAGATTCTGTACATGCTTATGTTGATGAGGTCGAACAACTACTGAAGAAAATGGCGCAGAACAACCAAAAACCGGCTGCTTTAATCCTGGAATCGATCATCAGTTGCGGTGGTCAGATTGAACTCCCTGAAGGTTTCCTTCCGAAGGTTTATAAAAAGGTAAGAGAATCAGGTGGCCTGTGTATAGCCGATGAGGTACAAACCGGTTGTGGCAGAATTGGACAAGCATGGTGGGCCTTTGAACTACATGATGTAGTTCCCGATATAGTGACCATTGGCAAACCCCTGGGAAATGGTCATCCGGTTGCAGCAGTAGCATGTAACAGGAAAGTAGCTGATAAATTCGCTAATGGTATGGAATTTTTTAACACCTTTGGAGGCAATCCTGTTTCCTGCGCCATAGCATCGGAAGTATTAAAAGTTGTGAAGCGAGAGAATCTGAAACAACATGCACTCGAAACCGGCAATTACCTGAAACAAAGATTGGAGAAATTATCAGACAAATATCCAATCCTTGCAAATGTCAGGGGAAAAGGCCTGTTCCTTGGGATTGAATTGACCGATACAGATTTAAATCCACTCACCCAGGAGACAGCCTACCTGATCGATAGAATGAAAACATTTGGTATTCTTATGAGCAGTGATGGACCGGATAACAATGTATTAAAGATCAAGCCTCCTATGATATTCTCAAAAACTCATGCTGATGAACTGTTGAGACGCCTGGACCAGATCCTTTCCGAAGATTTTATGATACCTCATTCTGAATAATGGATTCAGAGCTGATCAATATCGTTAAAGCTCAGTACAAAAGAACTTTTGGAGATCGGCCTTTACTTGTTTTTTCACCAGGACGAATTAACCTGATTGGTGAGCATACCGATTATAATAATGGCTTTGTCATGCCTGCAGCCATAGATAAGGGCATTGCCATGGCATTATCTGTTTCCAAGGAATCGAATTCAACCATAATCTCCAAAAACTTCAAGGAGACCATTGAGTTGGATATTAATGACAAAAAGTTGGAGTCCAACAATCACTGGAGTGACTATATCAGAGGTGTTGTTCTTGAGTTTCAAAAACTCGTTCCAGTGATGCCTCAGATCAAGGCTGTAATTGGAAGTGACTTACCGATTGGTGCGGGAATGTCATCGTCTGCAGCTATATTGAATGCTATTAGCTTTGGTTTGAATCTATTATTCGACCTGGGATTAGATAAACTTGAATTAGCAAGATTAGGTCGGAAAGCAGAAAACAAATTCGTGGGTGTACAAAGCGGGTTAATGGATCAGTTTACAGGACTGTTCGGCAAAAAAGAGCATCTGATAATTCTTGATTGTCAGAGTCTGGACTATAAGTTTATAAAATGGCCCTTCAACGGTTATAGCTTGATCCTGGTTGATTCGATGGTTCGCCGTGACTTAAAAAACAGCTCCTTCAATCAAAGAAAACAGAACTGTTCTGAGGTAGCGGGTCACTTTGGTAAAAACTCTCTGAGAGATCTGGATATGATTCAACTCGATAAAAGAAAAAATGAAATCAAGGAGGAAAAGTATCGCCAGGCTCGATACGTTCTTAATGAAAATCAACGTGTACATGATGCTTCCAAGGCCATAATAAATGCTGAAATGGACACGCTAGGCCAGCTTATGATAGACTCCCATCATGGCTTAAAGAATGAATATGAAGTAAGCTGTGATCAACTTGACTTCCTTGTTGAAAGCTTGATTAAGCACAAAGGTGTGAAGGGAGCACGTATGATGGGCGGTGGCTTCGGCGGTTGTACTATCAATCTTATAAAAGAAGATGAAATTCCCGGGTTTCAGATTGAAATACAAAACAAGTATCAACGACGGTTCGGAAAAACATGTCATTTCTATGATGTAAATTTATCGGACGGCACTCATCAAATAATACACTCATGAAACTAAAACTTTTTATTTTACCCATTGTCGCGATATTCATTGTATCGTGCTCATCGAAGTCTACTCAAGAGGACATAGAATTGATAAAGACAGTAATGAGTGCACAACAAAACGCCTGGAACAATTACGATCTTGAAGGATTTATGGAAGGCTACTGGAAAAACGATTCATTGAAATTCTACGGCAAGAACGGAGTTACCTATGGTTGGGAGAATACACTTGAAAACTACAAAAAAAGATATCCCGGTAAAGATCACACCGGCACATTAAAATTTACCCTTGATGAGATTTCTCCGGTTGATGGGGATTCCTACTATATAATGGGACAGTACCATCTTATAAGGGAAGTTGGTGAAGCCAATGGGGTATTCCTGATTATTTTCAGGAAGATCAATGGAGAATGGAAGATCATTGCCGACCTCTCATGCTAGATTATGCGGCATCAGTACGGTCCAGATGCTTGTGAACTTCTTTATTTCCAAGACCGATAATAGTTAATAACTTACCGTTAAGAACAGCCTCATTATGTAACCTGGCAATGGCGTTTACACCGTGCCGATCTATACTTCTGAGTCCATCAATATTGATGGTTACTTCATCATTATCGTTAAAAACAGATTGAAAAATCTCGTTGAATTCCTGAAGGTTTTTGTAGTTAAGATCACCTTCAATAAAATAACGGTTATTATCCTTTTTAATTTCTAGCATTACACATTTCATGTTTAGTTTGGGTCGGTTGAAAAATGCGCTAAAAATCAATCTGAGATAAAGATCATTAAAATAAAAATGGATACAAGAATTAATCGATGAAGCGGGAAAAAATAGGATTTATGATTAAATTGGGTTGACAATCTTTTTTTCATGAGCAATCTTAGCGCTTCAGTCACGGTTCGGAAAGCAATTTTAGACGATCTTCCTGTACTCCTGAAGTTTGAACAGGGATTAATAGCAGCAGAACGTCCCATGGACCCAACCATCAAGGATGGAGACATCAGTTATTATGATGTTTCAGAATTTATTAAAGGCTCGGATTCAGAGGTGTTTGTTGTGGAAGAAGATGGTGAGATAAGAGCTTCGGGCTGCGTTCGAATCAGGGGGGACAGGCATTACCTTAAGCATGAAAAAATTGGTTATCTCGGATTTATGTTTGTACCTATTCAGCACAGGGGGCGCGGTTTGAATAAACTCATAATCAAAGCTTTGCTGGACTGGTGCAGGGAACGTGATTTAGATGAAATTCGCCTGGATGTATATCAGTTGAATAATGCCGCGATTCGTGCCTACGAAAAAGCAGGATTTAAAAAGCATTTGATCAATATGAGGCTAAACCTGAAAGAAAAATGATTTAGTGGAATACACTAATCATCATTATTCAAAAATTTTTCCCGGTATTGAGCTTTCATTATAGTTTCCCTTCGCTCGGTTGATTTTTTAGTATACTCTTTTCTTTTTCGAATCTCCCGCATCAGCTTTACATTTCTATGCTTCCTCTTGTAGCGCTTAAGAGCTCGTTCTATGCTTTCGTTTTCTTTTATTTCTATTATTAACATATTTCCTTTTTTTAAATTCTGACTAGCCTAAATAGTATTTTAATATTTTATTTTTTGAGGTCTGACGTAATCTCCTTATTGCTTTCTCCTTGATCTGTCTCACTCGTTCTCTTGTAATTCCAAAAACATGACCAACTTCAATCAAACTCATCGGTTGTTGATCGTTCAGGCCAAAATATAATTTAATCACGTCGGCTTCCCGGGCTGTTAAACTATCAAGAGCCCTATTTATTTCAATCTTCAGTGAGTCATTCATTAATCCGGAGTCCGGTTTATGAGATTCTGTTGATTTGATTACATCGAACAAAGTTGAAGTCTCACCCTCTTTTAAAGGTGCATCCATTGACAAATGCCTGCCTGAATTCTTGATGGATGTTTTTACTTCGCTCAGCGTCATATCCAATTCCTGAGCAATTTCTTCGGCATTCGGTGGTCTTTGAAATTGCTGTTCTAAAAATGAGTATGTCCGATTTATCTTATTAATACTTCCGATTTTGTTTAAGGGCAGTCTCACTATACGCGATTGTTCTGCCATTGCCTGTAAAATAGATTGACGAATCCACCATACGGCATAGGAAATAAATTTAAAACCTCTGGTTTCATCAAAGCGTTTGGCTGCTTTTACCAATCCGGCATTACCTTCATTGATGAGATCGGGGAGTGTTAATCCCTGATTTTGATATTGTTTAGCCACCGACACAACAAATCTTAAATTAGATCTGACCAGTTTATCTAATGCCATCTGATCGCCAGCCTTGATCCGCTGCGCCAATTCCACTTCTTCATCTGCTGTAATCATTGAAATTTTACTGATATCACTCAGGTATTTATCCAATGATTTCGATTCTCTTTTGGTGACTTGCTGGGTAATCTTTAGTTGCCTCATCTAATGAA
>JABDPU010000089.1 GCA_013042625.1 Flavobacteriaceae bacterium
TTTGTTTCAGGTAATTACCGGTTTCGAGTGCATGCTGTTTCAGATTCTCTCGCTTCACAACTTTTAATACTTCCGATGCTATGGCGCAGGAAACAGGATTGCCTCCAAAGGTGTTAAAAAATTCCATGCCGTTAGCGAATTTATCTGCTACCTCTCTGGTACATGCTACCGCCGCAACCGGATGACCATTTCCCAGGGGTTTGCCAATGGTCACTATATCGGGAACTACATCATGTAGTTCAAAGGCCCACCATGCTTGTCCAATTCTGCCACAACCGGTTTGTACCTCATCGGCTATGCACAGGCCACCGGATTCTCTTACCATTTTATAAACCTTCGGAAGGAAGCCTTCAGGGAGCTCAATCTGGCCACCGCAACTGATGATCGATTCCAGGATTAAAGCAGCTGGTTTTTGGTTGTTCGCGTCCAATTTCTTCAGTAGTTGTTCGACCTCATCAACATAACAATTTACAGAATCTCGTCCCCGGTACATTCCTCTGAACGAATCGGGAATCGGAAAAATATGTGTTGTTTCCGGTTTTCCGGTTCCTCCTTTTCTGTGAAATTTATATGAACTTACGGCAATACATGCATTGGTATTTCCGTGATATCCCCATTTTGAAGCAAGTATGTGTTTGTTACCCGTAACAGTCATAGCCATCCTGAGAGCCAATTCATTGGCTTCACTTCCCGAATTAACAAAATGAAGAACGTTCAATTCTTTGGGAAGGGTCTCCAGCAATTCCAATGCGAGTTCATTAATAGCCGTGTGCATATACCTCGTATTGGTATTTAATACAGCCATTTGATTTTGTCCGGCGCGAACCACGTCCTGATGTTCATGACCAACATGAGCCACATTGTTCACTGTATCCAGATATTTCCTGCCCGTTTGATCAATAAGATAAACTCCCGATCCTCGCACAATATGCAAGGGTTCTTCATAACTCATACTGAGGCTTTTTCCTAAATGCACAGATCTGATTTCTTTAATTTTCTCTTCTGAAATAATTGGATAGGCCTTTAATCCCTCAGATTTAAAGAACAGGTTTGGATCCGGACAAAGATCCTTCCAGATTTCTGTTTGATCTGGATAACATACACCGGGAAAATCATTTTTATAATTCAGAAGGGACAATATAATTTGGAAATGCAAATGTGGTACCCAGTTTCCATTTTCGGGAAATGGCCCAAGCTCTCCAATTTTATCCCCCTTCTTCAACTGATCACCAACGGAATGGGATGTAGCACTGTTTATGGTTAGGTGGCCATGAAGCGTAAAAAATTCAATACTGTTCTCATGGTGTTTCAGGATTACCAGTCCGCCATACTCTTTTTCTCCTTCATCATTTGTAGCAGTGACAATTTCACCATCAAACAAGGCATGTACAGGGGTATAGGCAGGCAGCCAATAATCGATTCCTAAATGAACAGTTCTACTGGTTTTTCCATAGTTCCCCAGTTTATCGTAGGAAGAGGCCGAATATAAAGTACGTGGTTCCAGATAGCCACCGGCAATGAGGGCATCGGGGATATCAGACTGGAGTTTATCGATCTTGTCCTGTAGTTTCTCCAGGTCCTGATAATCCTGCTCATGGCCAAGCCAGGTGCTGGAAACGCTCATATCTATAGTATGAACCTTGCTTTTGTTTATCGTTGGAAAGAGTTCAGATAAGTCACAGGATTGTGGATCGGCCCATGCTGTAAATTCTTTGGTCTTCGGATGAGCAGTGAAGTCACAACATGACCGGAATGCATAATGCGCAAAATCAGCTGAAATTGATTTCCATTTTAGGATAAGGTCTGAAGCATCCTGTTTGCTGATCTGGTGATAGACGTTATCCGGTTCCTGAATTGCATTTAAGGCTGATTTAGTTAGAGAGATTACCAGACGCATGCCGATGCAATCATAAAGATGTGAAAGTTCTTTTTCCTGTAAAGGGAATGTATGATGAAATCCGGCAACTACGGCTAGAGAAGCGTCCAAAGGATCATTGGTTTTCATGATCGCATAAGTAGAGGCAACAGCCAGTTCATTTATGACTTGGGTTTTCATGGCATCACCGAAATCGATAAGGGCAGACACTTCAGGCTTTCTCAGATCGGCCGAAACAATAATGTTGTTGTCATTAGCATCGTTATGTATAATACTTTTCCGAAGTGATTGATACTGACTAAACCTATCCTCAAATCTGGCCTGGAAATATGTGATGCTGTCTTTTAGTTCTCCTGAAAATAAATGCACATGTTCTTTGGTCCAAAGAGATTGAGTAATATCCCATTCAAAGAATCTTTCGGAATATGGATGGTCAAAACCACTTAAATTTTCCACCAAATTGCCGCAGTAATGTCCCAAGCTCGCTCGTAAATTTTTCGTAATGGGATTTACTTGGGACCATAGTCTTCCGGAAATCCAATGAAGTAAACGAATCAATCGGATAGATCCATCATCAGCTTTATATCTAACAACCAGGTTGTCGTTTGTACTGTGAACAAATGCAGGAATCGTCAGCCCGGAATTTAA
>JABDPU010000093.1 GCA_013042625.1 Flavobacteriaceae bacterium
TATGATACAGACCAGGTGATGTACTGGTCTATTCATCAGTTTCCGGCATTCCCCGGTCATGGATCTGAAGATGAAATTGGAAGGGATAATGGTGTTGGGTTCACCATAAATGTTCCGCTTCCGCCAGGGTCAGGTGATGATATTTATGCTGACGCCCTGAAATATACGCTTCCCATCGCCCGGGAATTTAATCCCGATGTAGTCGCCATTTCGGCCGGATTTGATTCTCATCGATACGACTTGTTATTGGACCTACGCTATACCGTGGATGCCTTTTACCAAACCGGAAGAATGCTTGCTGAAAATTTCAGTAATGTTTTTGCTACGCTCGAGGGTGGATATAACGTGGAAGAATTGCCAAAATGCCTCTACAATTTTACGGATGGAATTTCGGACAATCCAAAGAAATATACTGAAAAAGCAACTGAATCAGATATTAAGGTCTGGATGGAATACGAACTGAGACTCGACAACTTATTGTCCAATCTATCACCATATTGGGCTATTTGAATTACGTACTAATAAAAATTTGAAATAATGAATCCGCTAAACAGAATTTTTAAACCTCGAACTGTAGCTGTTATTGGAGCATCCAATAATGAAGGCAGTGTTGGATATGCATTGATCAGGAATATGATTGGTTCTGGATTCAATGGGACCGTCTACCCCATAAATTATAAGAATAAGAGCATATATGGTGTGAGAAGTTACTCTAAGCTCAGTGACACCAGAGATGAAATAGATTTAGCGATAATTGCCACTCCGTCTGCGACGGTTCCTGAACTGGTTAAAGAATGTGGTGAATACGGCGTTGGAGGTATCGTAATCATATCTGCAGGATTTATGGAAGCCGGCGAGAGCGGTCAAAAAATGAGTGACACCATACTGGCCTATGCCAAAAAATATAACATGAGGATTATTGGACCCAACTGCCTGGGGTTCATAAAACCTTCCATTAAATTGAATGCAAGTTTTGCCAATAAAATGGCCTTGCCAGGAAAGATTGCCTTTATTTCCCAGAGTGGTGCGCTTTGTACTGCCATCCTCGACTGGTCAGTAGAACAAAATGTTGGTTTTAGCAACTTCGTTTCTATAGGATCAATGGTCGATGTAGGCTTTCATGATCTGATAGATTATTTTGGAAATGACCCGCAAACCAGCAGCATTGTCATTTATATGGAATCTATTACGCATACCCGGAAGTTCATGAGCGCTGCCAGGGCCTTTGCCCGAACTAAGCCCATTATTGTGTTAAAAGCAGGTAAAAGCGATGCCGGGGCAAAAGTGGCTCTTTCTCATACCGGAACCCTTGCGGGAAATGATATTGCATTTGATGCAGCCTTCAAACGGGCAGGGATAATACCAGTAAATACCATAGAAGAATTATTCAATGCAGCTCAAGCCCTGGCCATGCAACCAAGGCCCAGGGGCAGAAGACTTGCCATAATTACCAATGCCGGAGGTCCCGGAGTGTTGGCCACCGACCACCTTATTAAATTTGGGGGCGAGCTTGCACAACTGTCTGAAACCACAATGGAAAAGCTCAATAAGGCGCTGCCACCTGTGTGGAGCCACGGAAATCCGATCGATATCCTTGGAGATGCAGATGCCCGAAGATATAAGGATGCAACTGAAGCTGTTTTGCTTGATAAAGGGGTTGATGGCGTTCTGGTTGTACTCACCCCGCAGGCGATGACTAAGGCCGACGAAATTGCAACTGAAATAGTTCAACTGGTAGATAAGTATTCAAAACCTATTCTCGCATCCTGGATGGGTGAAAAGGATGTCGAAAAAGGACGGGATATACTTGAAAATAACAATATACCTGTTTATAGAATACCCGAGAACGCGGTGAATACATTTATGTCTATGTACAGATATACCCGAAACATAGAAGCTCTGTATGAAACCCCATCAACCATTCCACAGAGTTTTAATCCCGAAACTGAAAAAAATCATGAACTGATTAAATCCATTATGGACCAAAAGCGGTATGTCCTTACTGAAGACGAGGCTAAAGAGGTCCTTACGAATTATGGGATTCCTGTTACCCGAAACAGTTTGGCCACTTCTGAGGAGGAAGTTGCAGCTAAATGTGAGGAAATAGGATACCCGGTGGTTATGAAGATCGCGAGTCAGGACATCACCCATAAAACAGATACCGGAGGCGTTGTACTCAATATCCAGAATGAGGATGAGGCTATGGCTTCCTATAAAAAGATCATGGCAGGTGCTCTTTCCGCTAAACCGGATGCAAATATCAAAGGGGTACTGATCGAAGAAATGGTCAGTAAAAAATACGAACTCATAATTGGTTCAAAAAAGGATCCGATTTTCGGGCCAATCATTGTATTCGGGATGGGAGGAGTAGCCGTTGAGGTGTTCAAAGACCTGAATGTAGGGCTTCCACCTTTGAATATGGTACTTGCCCAAAGGATCATAGAAGATACCAAGATCTACAGACTTCTGAAAGGGTATCGTGGCATGAAGGGCGCAGATATAGAGGCCATAAAGTTCTTATTGTACAAATTCGCCTACCTGGTCATGGACTTTCCACAGATAAAGGAAATAGATATCAACCCGTATGTTGTTGATCATACCGGTGGCGTAGTACTTGATGCCAAGATTGTTCTGGATGAGGCCGTTTCACCAGAAATAGTTAAATCCTATTCACATCTTGTAATTTCGCCCTACCCGCGTGAACTTAACCGGGAATGGACCATGAGTGATGGCACAAAAACACTTATTCGTCCGATCAAACCAGAAGACGAGCCTATGGAAAGGGAACTCTTCAAGCGTATTTCAAAACAGACGGAATATTTTAGGTTCTTTGAAAGTCTGGGTACCGTAACCCATGATATGTTGATCAGGTTCACCCAGATTGACTACGATCGGGAAATTGCCCTTATCGCTAAGGTCAACGAAAATGGAGAGGATAGAATGGCTGGTGTTGTGAGGTTGGTTTCAGATGCAAACAACGAGGCTGCAGAGTTCGCTATTCTTGTTGAAGATCGTTATCAGGGCAAAGGATTGGGTAATAAATTCATGAACGTGATCATGGAAATTGCCGAACAGAGAAAGATCCGTAAAGTATATGCAACGGTACTCAATGCAAATACTGTTATGTTGCATATGTTCAGAAAACGAGGATTTACAATTAAACATGAGGACGATCAGTCAAGCTATGCAGAAAAGATCCTGAATATCGAACAGCCAGCAGAAATATAATATGGGTATTTGGGAGGCTTTAAGCCCTTGGGTTATCCTGCCAAAAATGGTT
>JABDPU010000094.1 GCA_013042625.1 Flavobacteriaceae bacterium
CTCATACCCACCGCATCACGCTGTTTTTTCAGAATATGCATCATACAAGCAGCTGCTAGGGCAGGAAATCCGATTTTATTTAGTGAGTCAATGCTCTGCTGGCCCACTTCAGGAAAATGCATGGAACTGCTGTTATCCACAATGATATGACAACGCAAATTGGTCTCTTCATCATAAACTTTGGTAAACAGCTTATCGGTTTTCGCATAAAGCTTCCAATCGATATGCCTGGTACTCTCACCCTGGTTGTAGATCTTATGCTCGGCGAATTCGGCAGAGAAACCATGAAACGGACTCTTATGCATGCCTGCAATAAATCCTTCAACTACCTGCTTGGCTAGAAGCTCAAGATTCGTAAATCCGGAAGTTTTTTGTATTTCTTGACGGAAGTCCATGGGTAACCGAAACTAAAAAAGGTTTGCCGATCTGGCAAACCTTTATGCTAATTTTATGAATAAAACTTCTCTTAGCTTTCAGCTAAAAGTGAGTCTAATGCTTCAGAATAAGCGTTCTTAGGAGCTACACCAACCTGGCGTCCTACCACTTCTCCATTTTGGAAAACCAAAACGGTTGGGATATTTCTGACACCGTATTTTGCAGCATATTCCTGGTTTGTATCAACATCTACTTTTCCAACAACAGCTTTACCATCATATTCCTCGCTTATCTGCTCAATGATCGGTCCAACCATGCGGCATGGTCCACACCAGGCTGCCCAAAAGTCAACCATAACCGGTTTATCACTATCTAGTACCAGTTCTTTAAAGTTTGCATCTGTTATCTCTAATGCCATAATTATTTGTTTAAATGCTCAACGCATTGTATTTATATGCAAAATTAGTCAAAAATCTTACCAAAGCTTACAAGCCAACTATATGTTTTGCTTATATATAAATCAGTTGGCGTTATAATTTAATTTAACTTGTATCGAACCTGCTGTGCGGCAAGCTCTTCAAGCAATTCCTGTGAAATCCTCACCTTCTGCCTGCGGCTTAGCATATTCAGCTTTATTTCTTCCTCATGATCATAGATCGTAATATTTAATCCGTGATCCCCTTTATGCATTTTCAACAGGTCTTTTAATTCCTGAATGTTATCCGGATCCAATTTATTTATATCGAGTTGAATTGACAACTTCTTTGCCATATTATCCATCACATCATGCAGCAACTGGAAGCTGTTATACTGTAATCTGGGATCGCCTTTCTTCCCGGTCTCACGGTTTTCCCAGCCTTCTCTTACCCATACCTTGACATACACAAAATTGTTCCTGATGAGGAAGTGCCTGAATTTGAGATACTCCTCACCAAAAATCCTGAACTCATATGATTCAACATAATCTTCCACCGTAAATAGGGCCCATCCTTTTCCCTGCTTGCTTATCCGATGCTGAACATCGGTTACAACCCCACCGAAACTCAACTCGCGATTGACATAAGGCTCCAACTCATTGAACATCCCGATATTGGCATTGCAGAACGTATTCATTTCAATCTTGAAATCATCTAAAGGATGCCCTGAAATATAGATACCAACCACTTCCTTCTCCCTGGCCAGTTTCTCCATTGTTCCCCACTCTTCACATGGTGGTACCTCAGGCTCAGGAATCTGTACTTCAGAGGATTCACCAAACAAACTCACCTGGGCCGAATTCTGATTCTCCTGGAATTTAGAAGCGAAGCGCATGGTCTTTTCAAGAAAGGTCATATCGTCTCCGGTACTATGAAAATACTGTGCCCGATGGGTATTGGCGAAGCAATCGAATGCTCCAGCATAGGCCAGGTTTTCAAAAGCTTTTTTATTGGCAGCTCTCAGATCGATTCGCTTGGCCAGGTCGAAGATCGATTTATATAATCCTTCCTCTTTTCTCTGGTCAACTATAGTTTTAACCGCACCGTAACCAACCCCCTTTATAGCTCCCATTCCGAAGCGAATAGCATTGTCTTTGTTTACCGAGAATTTATAATAGGACTCGTTCACATCAGGCCCTAATACATTCAGCTTCATCCGCTTGCACTCCTCCATAAAGAAGGTCACCTGCTTGATATCATTCATGTTGTTAGATAACACAGCCGCCATATACTCTGCAGGATAATGGGCTTTTAAATATGCGGTTTGATAGGCGATCCAGGCATAACAGGTAGAATGCGATTTATTAAAAGCATAGCTGGCAAATGCCTCCCAATCCTTCCAAATCTTCTCTAATTTGGTTTCATCAAGGCCCTTGGCCACAGCCTGGTTGATGAATTGCGGCTTCATCTTATCAAGAACAGCCTTTTGTTTTTTACCCATGGCCTTCCGAAGCACATCGGCCTCACCTTTGGTGAAATCTGCCAATTTCTGTGACAGCAACATGACCTGCTCCTGGTATACTGTAATCCCATAGGTGTCCTTGAGGTACTCTTCCATCTCCGGAAGATCATATTCTATGGTTTCATGTCCGTGCTTTCTTTTGATAAAACTGGGGATATACTCCATTGGTCCCGGCCTGTAAAGCGCATTCATCGCAATCAAATCATCAAACACCGTGGGCTTAAGGTCCTTCAGGTGTTTCTGCATCCCCGGAGATTCATACTGGAAGATCCCGACGGTTTCACCTTTCTGGAACAATTCAAATGTCTTCTCGTCATCCAGTGGAAAATGATCCGGATCGAGATCAATTCCGTCTTTGGCTTTTAGAATTTTACAGGTATCCTTGATCAGGGTAAGCGTTTTCAGACCAAGGAAATCCATCTTTAACAGTCCGGCATTCTCCACCACCGCATTGTCAAACTGGGTAACGTATAAGTCGGAGTCTTTTGCAGTCGCTATAGGAACAAAATTGGTGATATCATCGGGAGTGATTATCACGCCGCAGGCATGTATTCCCGTATTCCTTACCGAACCTTCGATTACACGGGCCTGATTTATCGTTTCGGCTTCCAGGTCTTCCCCTTCGGAAATATTTAATAGCTGGTTGATCTTATCCAGGTCTTCTGCCCTGAATTTGCTCCTCAATTCATTTTCGGGCATATTGAATATCCTGCCCAGTTTCGCCATATTCGGAATGAGCTTAGCCAGTTTGTCGGCCTCATTTAAAGGAAGGTCTAAAACACGGGCAGTGTCTCTAATTGAGGACTTGGCCGCCATAGTACCGTAGGTAATGATCTGGGCCACCTGGTTCGAACCATATTTATTGATCACATAATCCATAACCCTTCCTCGTCCTTCATCATCAAAATCGATATCGATATCCGGCATGCTGATCCGATCCGGATTCAGAAAACGCTCAAAAAGAAGGTCATATTTAATCGGGTCAATATTGGTGATTCCCAGGCAATAGGCCACTGCACTTCCTGCAGCTGAACCACGTCCCGGGCCCACCGAAACATTCATCTTCCGCGCTTCCGCAATAAAATCCTGCACAATAAGGAAATAGCCGGGGTAACCAGTGTTCGCGATAACCTCCAACTCAAAATCCAGGCGCTCCCGAATGTCGTTATCCATGTCGGGATAGCGCAGTTTTGCACCCTCAAAGGTAAGATGACGTAAATAAGCATTTTCACCCCGTTTACCACCATCGGCATCAGCCAGATCGAGGAACTCCTCGGGAATACCAAAATTTGGCAGCAATACTTCTCTTGACAAAGTAAAAGCTTCGACCTTATCAACAACCTCCTGTATATTTATAATGGCTTCGGGCAGATCGGCGAAGAGTGATTTCATCGCATCAGCAGATTTGAAATAGTATTCCTGATTGGGCAGTCCGTAACGATAACCTCTTCCTCTTCCTATCGGGGTGGCTTGCTTTTCGCCATCCTTTACACAAAGCAGAATATCATGTGCATTGGCATCCTCTTTTTCAACATAATATGTATTGTTGGAAGCTACCAGTTTGATGTCATGTCGTTTGGAAAAATCAATAAGCACCTGGTTGGCACGCTTTTCATCCTCCTGACCGTGACGCATGATTTCTATATACAGATCATCACGAAAAATAGATTTCCACCAAAGCAAGGCCTCTTCCGCTTGTTTTTCTCCAACATTCAGAATTTTACTCGGCACTTCGCCATAAAGGTTTCCTGTCAACACAATCAGGTCGTTCTTATATTGCTGAACGATGCCTTTATCAATCCTGGGGACATAATAGAAGCCATCGGTATAGGCCAGGGATGACATCTTAGCCAGGTTGTGATAGCCATTTTTATTCTTAGCCAGGAATACGACCTGGTATCCATAATCTTTTCTCGATTTGTCTTTGTGATCCTCGCAAACAAAGAACTCACATCCAACAATTGCTTTAAGTGGAGTTTTGTTTTCCTCTTCGGAATCGGTGGTGATCGATTTATTATATCTTTCTACCGCATTCACAAAATGAAAAGCACCCATCATATTGGCATGATCGGTCAGTGCAACTGCAGGCATGCTTTGTTCAACAGCCGACTCAACCAACCGGGCCGTGCTAATTGTAGACTGTAGGATGGAATACTGGGAGTGATTATGCAGATGAACGAAAGTCGCCTCTTTGAGGTGAGAGATGTCAGATGGTGTTGTGGTTCCTAAGTCCTCTTCTTCATCCTGAACTAAAGCCTGTGAAGCTTCTCGAAGGTTTATATGTTTAAGTCCGAGTAGCGAAATCCCATCGGAATAAAAATTTCTGAAATCCTCCAGGTAACCTGGTTCTGCTTTAAGCTGTTCCTGGCTGAATTCTTCCCTCCTGATCAATTCGAAGAAACATCGGGTCGTTGCTTCCACATCGGCTGTGGCATTATGGGCTTCGATGAAGGACTCGGAAAACAGGAAATCGTATAATTCGGTAAGGGTAGGAAGCTTGAATTTACCTCCACGACCGCCGGGAATTTTGCAAAGCAGGGCTGTATGCTCTGTACAGGTATCTAATACCGGGAGTTCGGCCAGGTTATTTTGAATTCCGGACCGGACAAATTCACAGCCAAGCACATTGATATCGAAACCAACATTCTGACCCACTACGAATGTTGCTCCTTGGAGACAGCTCAGAAATTTGCTTAATACTTCATGCAGGTCATGGCCGTCTTTCTCTGCTAATTCTGTTGAAATACCATGGATCTGCTCGGCGTCATAAGGAATATTGAAACCCTCAGGTTTTATAAGGAAGTCCTGTTGCTCCAGGCATTCACCCATGGCGTCGTGTAACTGCCATGCAATCTGGACCACTCTGGGCCAATTATCGGTATCGGTAACCGGAGCATCCCATCGTTTTGGCAAACCGGTGGTTTCGGTATCAAAAATTAAATACATTCTTCAGGTCTTCGGAGAAAATTGGATCAATAAAATTACGGATAATTGGTGACTGGCGATTGTAAAGTTATGAACAATAGATGGAGAATTTCAACACACAATTTTAGTTTTAAAAAAGAATTGATAAAAAACCTTTTCTCAATCTGGCATGACATTTATCAGTTTATATGTGACTTTAGTTACATAATTTTAAACTTTAAACATATTCAATTTAAAAAATTAAATAATCTAAAATAATGAGAAACTTTAATCTATCCGTGGTATTAATGCTCGTGTCATTAATGTCCTTCATGAATTGTACACATGATGATGCTCCCGAGCTTGTCGCTGAGTGTGAGGACGAAATTGGTGAAAGTACAGATGAATTATTAGTGCAGCGATTTACGACTGCTCCGGTTTTCGACGGCTTAATTGATGATGTTTGGGCAGATACCCGACCCTTGGTCAATAGGGCAACTGTATTAGCGGCAGGAGATCGAATCATCGCATTAAATCCTGAAAGCGATGGAGATACCAGTATTGAACCTATAGACCTTATGGATCCCTACACAGGTGAAAGCTATGAATACTCCTTGAGAGGAGGCCATGATGGCGAATACTTGTATTTACTATTTGAGTGGCAGGATGACAATGACAGCCAGGACCGACAGTCGTGGTATTTCGACCCCGTCACAAGCAAGTGGAGAGGAGAAAATAAATATGCCAATCATGAAAACGACAAGTTTTATGAGGACAAATTCGGAATGATGTTTCCAATTGGAAATCCGGAAGGCTTTGCCGGAGGTACCTGTACAGTTACCTGCCATACAAATTTACAAGATCCTCAGCCTGGTCAGAAAACTTCACGTCATTACATGATGAATCCTAACGAACTAACTGATCTCTGGCATTGGAAGCGGGTTAGAAACGCTTTATCCCAATCTGTTGATGACGGATATGTTCAATATGAAGAGGATGAAGGTTTTGCCTCTGCCAATGGAAGAAAAGCAGATGAGGGTCTAGCTATTTACAGCGGTAATAAATTTGTTGATCCGGCAACTGATTTAGCAGGGCCTAAATATGTCATTCCAGGACGAGAAAATTACTACTGGATTGCCCAGTCAGAAATTGATAATGGCACAGCTAAGGCTGTTACGGGTGTCGCAGCAGATGGTGTATTAACCTATGATGGCGGAACAATTGACCCAACTGGGGATCCTGATTATTCACAAGGATTTGGAAACAAAAGAATGCCAAGTGTAATAATAAATCCTGGTGGAGCCGGAAATGATGGTAGATCAGAAACTCAAGTTCGGGCTGTTCACACCGGTTCAGGTTGGCAGCTGGAAATCAAAAGAAAATTGAATACCGGTGATCCAAACGATGCTGTTTTCACACTTGGTGAAGAAATACCTTTCGCGTTGGCCATTTTTAATAATGCTGCCATTGGTCATGGTCAATCCAGCTTCCTAAAAATGAAGTTTGAGAATTAATTTTAGTCATAAAGGTGCAGATTCCTCTGCACCTTTATTTAGCTGTTATGAAATAAAAAGTTTCCAAATGAAAAAAATATTTCACTTAGCAATAATTGTGTCCATTGGCCTCTTCTTGAATTCATGTTACTACGACTCAATTTATGAACCAATCGATACAGGCAATGGGGAAGATCCCATTGAAGTATCCTATCAAAATGACATTATCCCGTTGTGGGTGCAATGTGTGGGATGCCATAATGGAAATGAACCACCTAATCTAGAAGATGATGTATCATACGATGCCCTTTTAAACGGGTTTGTGGTTCCAGGGGATGCCGAGTCCAGTATACTTTATCAATCACTTCTTGGCACCAATGGAGTTTCTCTTATGCCTCCTGGAGTACCGTGGCCTGATTCAAAGATCAATTTAGTCCGCGACTGGATCAATCAAGGAGCTCTTAATAATTAATTATAATGAATAGGTTTATGAAAAAATTACAAATAGTATTCGTTTTTTTAATTATTCCCTGGCTTGTTATGTCACAGGAAATAAGTACAGACTCCATAGTAAAAGAAAAACCGGAGAGACCTGCTTTTGAGAGTTCATTCCTTATTGATAATCCCACTAACGTGCTTTTCAATAAGAATACCCTGGAGATTCAAATGGCCCACCGCTTTGGCGAGTTCGGTAACACAAATGATCTGGGCGGTATCTGGGGCGCATCTAATATACGTATAGGCGTAACATATGGTGTTCATGAACGCCTTACCGTTGGATTTGGAACAACTAAATCAAAGCGCTACCAGGACTTCAACTGGAAGGTTGCTTTATTCAGACAAACACGATCTGAAAAGATGCCGGTTAGTGTGACCTATTATGGGAATTTTGTGATTGATGCGAGAAGCAAAAATCAAGGATTATTCCGTAATACTTCAGACCGATATTCGTACTTTAATCAACTGATCATTGCAAGGCGTTTTAATTCCAAATTATCAGTGCAGGTTGCACCGAGTGTTTCTCATTATAACACGGTAGAAAGAACCATGAGAAACGATATGATAGCCATTGCTGTTGGTGGACGATACAAGATAAGTAGTGGGACTGCCATCATTGCCGACTATAGTCAGCCTTTATCAGAATTCATGCAGAACAATCCGGATCCTGGAATCAGTTTTGGGGTTGAATTTGGCACATCATCGCATACCTTCCAGATTTTTGTGACCAACTTGTGGGGTATTGTTCCTCAGGAAAATTATATGTTCAATCAGAAAAACACCGGTCTAGATAAAGATCAGGGCAATGGACAATATTTAATTGGTTTTAACATTACCCGAAATTATAATTTTTAAAATTTATCCCTAAGTATCTATATTAATTGATGACGAAGAAGGAGCATTTTATTCAGCCTATGATTAATCTGCTCCTTTTAATAAGGTTAGGACATATGAAAGACAAACCCGAACATAAAGAAGGGCTCTCCCGCAGGAAAATGATCCCTTTGTTGGGTTCTTCACTTCTGTTGCCCATTCTGGGCCTCGGCCAAACAGAAAAAGTGATTCCCGAGAACATGGAAGAAGAATATGAGATTTTACTCAGAGCCGATGGCAAGGCCGTAAAAGTGAAAAAGTCTTCTATCGAAAATGCAAAAGTTGTAAAAAAAGGACTGTCGAATTCATCGCTCTTAAGGTGGCTCGGTAAAAAACTCTGAACATTCAAAAACTAGCATGATGAAAAAAGATCAGTCGGCCTCAAGAAGACGATTCTTAAATAAAGGGCTCAGAGCCGGAATCATTACTGTTCTTGGTGGAATTGGCCTGGGGAAACTTACAACCAAACTAATCGCAGCCAATAAGCATTCCGATGGGAACAGTGTTGAACTGATGACCACAGACGGCCGATTAATAGCGGTGGATTCCAGTGAGGTCATGGATATGCCAGATCACTTATCTGCCACTAGTTACAATGTCCGTGAAGGCATGCCAAATCGTAAATTCGTTATGGTAGTGGACCTGGCTAAATGTAAGAATGCACTCAACTGCCAGCAATCCTGTAACAAACACCACTATATAACAGGAGATAATGCCTGGCTGAAAATTTATGACATGCAGGAAAGCAGAGACACCGCTCAATACTGGATGCCAATGATGTGCCAGCATTGCGACAAACCTGCCTGTGTTACTGTTTGTCCAGTGGATGCAACTTTTAAAAGGCGCGACGGACTGGTATTAATAGACAATGAACGTTGTATTGGTTGTCGATTTTGCATGGCGGCCTGCCCCTATTCCACACGTGTATTTAACTGGGGAGATCCAGGCCAGGAGGTTACTCTGAATATGGATCTGACCGATCACCATTATTCTCCGGAACATGCCGGACTACCAAGTCAGATGGGAACAGTTGACAAATGTGACTTTTGTCCACACCAGGTCGACAAAGGCGAATTACCACATTGTGTAACCGCTTGCCCTAATGGTGTCTTTTATTATGGTGACAAATATGAAGATACAGTAACCAACGGTGACGAAACCCTTCGCTTAAGTAAACTTCTGGAAGACAAATCCGGTTACAGATTCCTCGAAGGACTGGGTACTGAACCCAGCGTCTATTACCTGCCTCCTGTTGATCGACTCGTTGATTTCGAGGATGGCATGGAATATTACAAACCCTACGAATCCGTTGAAAAACCTGAATAACCATGAAAACGTCTTCACAATTGATTCAGGATCTGGTACCCAGGAAATATAGTATCAGAGGAAAGCTTTGGGTCATCACTCTTGTTTCCATCTCTGTGGCAGGAATCATAGCCTATATCGATCAGGTCATCCAAGGGCAAAAGGTGACCAATATGAACGATTATGCCCTATGGGGGATTTACATTTCCAACTTTGTATTCTTTGTAGCTACCAGCTTTGTAGGTGCTACAACTGTTGCCATTTTAAGATTAACCAAGAATGAATGGCGGACTCCACTTGTGAGATTAGCTTCGATCATCGCCCTGGCTTCGATCATAATGGCCGGAATAACTATAACCATTGATATGGCAAGGCCTGATCGGATATTAAACCTGTTCGTTCATGCCCGATTACAATCTCCCATTACCTGGGATATCATAATTATTCCCAGCTTTATTGTAGCCAGTTTTTTGTTGCTCTATTTTCCATTATTACCCGATCTGGCCATTCTGAAAAATTACTACCGGAAACGCAGTCCAAGGTTAAGTAAATTTTATAGCAGACTATCATGGAATTGGAATGGAAATGAGAGGCAAAGAGCTATTCAGGGCCGTTCGGTAAGATTGATTGCAATCGCTATCCTTCCATTAGGACTAATACTTCAAACCATTGATGCCTGGCTGTTCTCTACAACATACCGTGTAGGCTGGGACAGCACGAATTTTGCGCCATATTTTATATCTGGTGCCATGGTAGCAGGCTTGGGTGGATTAATCTGTGTGATTTATATCGTTAGACGCTATCGTCATCTCGAAGACTATATTACCCTGAAGCATTTTGACAGAATGGGTAAACTCCTGGTTCTGGCCTTGCTCACCTATGGATATTTTAACATCAATGAATATGTTGTGCCCTTGTTTACTGCAAAAAAAGGAGAGGTCGAACATTTAAATATGCTCTTCAAAGGGGATTATTCCGGATTGTTCTGGTTTGTAACCATTGCAGGACTTCTGATCCCGATAATCGTACTGGCATTTAAAAAGGGCAGGAAGCCCTTACCTATGTTCATCATTGCTCTTTTGGTAGTGGTAGGATCATGGTGGAAACGATATGTTATAGTAACTCCAACCCTGCTACATCCGTTTATACCAATACAAGGTGTACCTGAAGAATGGCACCATTATTCTCCCAGCTTGCATGAATGGCTTATAACCTTTGCAACTCTGGCAATGGCTTTGCTTATTATTACTATACTGGTGAGATATCTGCCGGTGATTCCAATTCAAAGAACCGCCGAAGAAGCTGGTGTGGAAATTCAATCTGTGAACGAAAATCAGGAGTCATGATGAATAATAAGAATCTATACAAAATAATTGCCTTACTCTTGATTTTCCAAACAGGAATAAGCTGGGCTCAGGATGAAGAAAAAATAAGACCACGTATCAAAGCAGATTACTTCAAGGTTATGGACGAAGGGTCGTACCTTGAATTGTCAACCTCTGCACGTATCGAAAGAAAAAACCGGGAAGTTCCTCATCTGGAATTAGAAGTTTTCCAGGTTATAGACGATGATGACAACAGTCTGGGCAAGGTGACAACCAGCGCTGAAGGTAAAGCAAGGTTCCAACTCGGAAATATCATAAAATACAGTCCAGATTCGAGCTCATTCTATAATTTCCTTGTACGGTTCAAAGGCAATGACAAGTTTAAGAGAGCAAGCAGGGAGGTATCTGTTATGGATGCTATAATTAGCGCAAAACATGTAGTTATTGACAGCATAGATCATATCGAGGGGACCATCAAAGATGTAGCCAAAGACAGTCTTATTGAGGACGTGGCTCTTGAAGTTGGTGTTCGGCGTCTGTTCAAACCTCTAAAAATGGGTGAAGAATTTAATATGACTGATTTAAATGGCACAGTTGTTGTACCTATTGAGAAGGGAATCCCAGGTATAGACGGAAACCTGTTCATTGAAGTTGCGGTAGTTGATCATGACGATTACGGAAATGTGATGCAAACAATAGAGGCGCCAATAGGTGTCCCCATTGTTAAGGACGCTAGCTATGATGAACGATCCCTTTGGGGGCCAAGAAACAGGACGCCTATTTTTATTTTAGTCTTTACCTACGGATTGATTCTCGGAATTTTAGGAATTGTAGTATATTTAATAAACAACTTGATTAAAATCAGAAATTCATAATTAGATCATGAAA